>JBAZFF010000006.1:0-35405 GCA_041653495.1 Minisyncoccota bacterium | reverse complement strand
CCTCCCAAAGGGCTCGTGCTACCGTTACACTACGCCCCGGGAATGTGAGAATACTGCTATTTTACTTGATTTCTGCCTTTTGGTCAATTTCTTTATGTGATATACTGGTTAAATGTTCAAATTTTGTCTCAAATTAGATAACGAGAGAATCTTCTTGGATAACAGTGTAAGTTTTCTAAAAAGCCTGGAAGCAATGCTAGAATCCGGTTTTTCCCTCCCCAAAGCCTTGAATATTTTAGCGGCGAAAGAAAAGGGAGCCTTTAAAAAAGCAATATTTGACATGAAGGAAGAATCTATAAGAGGCAAGGCTCTTTTAGACTCTTTTAAAAGCCATGCCGATGTGTTTCCCAGGCTTTTTCAGGAAATGATTGAAAATGCGAAAGGAAATGACCTCAGGAAAGCGCTGCCAATTTTGATTAGCCATATAAAGAAAGAGTCGAGGTTCAGGAATGAAATCAGGAAATACTTCTTTCGCTCTGCAGTTTTGTTTTCTTTTGCTTTAGCTTCAAGTATTCTTGCTATTTTAGTTATTGCCTTCGCTGCCAGGGGAGTTGAGGAGTTGCCGGCAACAGCTCAGTTTATTTTGAGCCTTAGGGGTTTATTTGGAGAAGAAGGCGTATCTTTCATTATTCTTATAATCCTTCTGTGTCTTCTGACGAGGTTTAAACCTGTCAAAATGATCCTTGATACGATTGCTTCGCGAGCGCCGATAATATCAGTTTTGTCTGCAAAATACAATGCGGTGATTATAAACAGGCATTTAAGCTCTTTGGTTCCCGCCGGGATTCCCCTTGGTTCTGCCTTAGAAACGACTGCAGATTCCGTAAGGAATTTTTATTATAAGAAAATACTGAAAGATTTGGCGGAAAGAACGAAGAACGGAGAAGATTTTTTCAGCGCTTTCGGGTTCTGCTTTGGGTTGTATCCCGGAGCGGTGATAAAGTCAGTGCTCAAAGACAAAAAGGATGTCGCCGGATCTCTGGATAAGTTAGCCGATGTTTTTGAAGAAGAGATAAAGAGTGTCTCAAAAAGCGTTTCTCAGATTTTGGAAATAGTTTTAATGCTGTTGATAGGATCCGGCGCCGCCTTTTTCTTCATTTCTTATTTTTCGTTATTGGTTGACTGAGAATGCTTTTTAAGTTAAAATTTTAGAGTTCGCCCCTATAGTTCAATGGACAGAACGAGAGACTCCTAAGCTCTAGATCCAGGTCCGATTCCTGGTGGGGGCACAAATAAAAAAACAGCTTAAAGCCGTTTCTTTGAAACCATCCTACTTTCTCTCTTGCAGTTTTACTTTTACTTTTATCTCTTTTTTGTCTCTGAGCACTTTCAAAGTGACTTGGTTTCCTACTTTTTGTTTTTCCAATATATGGGAAACGGGATTGTTTTCCGTTACTTGTTCTCCTCCGCACTCCAAAATTATGTCAAACTCCTTTAGCCCTGCTTTCTCTGCCGAGCTTCCCTTTATTATGGCCGATTCTCCCAAGTTCTCCCTTATTACCAGAGCTCCGTGTTCTACTGCCAGTTTATTCTTTTGGGCCATCTCCTTGTTTAAAAGGATGTATTTTATTCCCAAAAACGGCCTTGTCAGCTTTCCGTAAGTTCTTATTTCTTCCAAATCCTGCTTTACGTAATTTATCGGTATTGCAAATCCTATGTTCTGGGCGCCCATGACCACTGCAGTATTGACTCCGATTACTTTTCCGTCCATATCAACCAGCGGTCCTCCGCTGTTTCCGGGGTTGATGGCCGCATCTGTCTGTATCAGTCCCCTGAGCATTGCGGCTTCCTGGCCCATTCCGGCAAAAGCAGTGATGAACCTGCTTAATCCCGAAACTACGCCCGTGCTCACGGTATCGTTGAATTCCCCTAGAGAGTTTCCGACAGCTATTACTCCTTGTCCGAGTTCAAGGTGGTCTGAGTCTCCAAGCTCCAGATAAGGGAGATTCTTTTCGTCAATTTTCAGTATAGCTATGTCGTTTATCGGGTTCCTGGAAATTACTTTCGCCTGGTATTTTTTATCCGGCTCAAAGACAATGGTGTATTCCGCTTCGGTATCTCCCACCACATGGCAGCTGGTGACTATATATCCGTCATTCGAAATGAAGAATCCCGAACCGCCGCCCACTTTGGTTTTTTCCGTCTTTCTGCTGTGGGTTTTGGGCATCATTACGTTTTGTCCTTCAAAGGGGACAAAATAAAAGCCCTCTACTTTGGGCAGGTCTTTAGAGATTATTATGGTGATTACCGCTGGACAGACTCTTTTAGCTATCTGGACGATTGGGGATTGTTCTGGCATATTCTAGAATTATACCAGCAACTTTCCTTGTAATCAAGCTAAAAAATTGATAATATGGCATAGAGCTGCCACAAAGCAGCCCCTGTAGTTCAATGGACAGAATAGGACCCTTCTAAGGTCTAGATCGAGGTTCGATTCCTCGTGGGGGCACAGGGAATGGGCTCGTGGCTCAATGGTAGAGCACCTCAATGGCATTGAGGGGGTTAGGGGTTCGAGTCCCCTCGGGTCCACTAATTATCAGGGAGAGGTACCGAAGTGGCCATAACGGAGCCGCCTCGAAAGCGGTTAGCCTCATCAGAGGCACGTGGGTTCGAATCCCACCCTCTCCGCCAGATTACCAAGTTAGAACCGAAGCAAGATAAGGGTTTTTTGGGCAAAATTATATATGAAATTTGAATTAGAAAAATTCCATCGTAACGTTACAGATGCAGAAATCATTGCAGATGTGAGACGCGTAGCCTCTGAGTTGAAACAGAATTTTTTAACGATGAGCCAGTATGGTAAACATGGGAAATTCGATAATTCAACACCTAAAAGGAGATTTGGATCGTGGTCCAAGGCTCTTGAGCTAGCGGGATTGGGAAAATCAAAAATACAACTAAATACCAGATTGTCTGACGAAGAACTTTTTAAAAACTTGGAAGAGGCGTGGACAAAGCTCGGCAGACAGCCAAGATCAACAGAAATGTTCGATCCTATTTCAAAATATAGTGCGGCTGTTTATAAAAGACATTTTGGAAGTTGGATGAAGGCGTTGGAAATTTTTGTTGAATTTATAAATAAAGAAGATGCCGTACTGACAGAGGAAACAATAAAAAATTTACAAGCTGAGCCAAAGACAAAGCACAAAACCCAACGAGGAGTAAATTGGCGTCTGCGTTTTTTGGTAATGCGTCGTGATAATTTTAAATGCAAAAATTGCGGCTGGTCCCCGGCGACGGGAGTAGGTAGAACCTTAGAAGTTGATCATATATTCCCTTGGTCAAAGGGCGGTGAAACAACAATAGAGAATTTACAAACACTTTGCTCAAGGTGTAATAGCGGAAAAAGCAATTTAGAATAGTATGGCCATTTTTATCAAAAAGTTAACTATACAGAATTATAAATGCTTCGAAAATGAGCCAATTAATCTTAGTATCCCAAATGGAAATAGAGGAAGCGGTCTGAATATTCTTATTGGAGAGAATGGAAATGGGAAAACCACTGTTCTTGAAGCAGTTAATTACCTCACGCTTAATAGTTTTTCTGCCGAAAATAAATTAAGCATTAACGATTTCTTTGATTTCAAAAAAGAGATACTTATCGAAGCTGAAAGTGATGAGTTCGGTTGTGGTTCGGGAATTGATTTTTATAAGGATTGGAGTTTTAAGGCAAAGGGTGTTTCTTTTAAGGCTAAGAGTAGGGATACTAAAGAAAGGGGAAATTTATTATCTAGCCCTTTTCAAATAAACAACTCCTTTATTACAGAAACTAATTACATAAAAGGAGATGGTTCACGGGGCAAAGAAATCGATGGGAGAGATAAAATATTTTCTAAATCAAGAATCAACGATAACGACGAACTAAATATATTCTTTTTCGACAAAAATAGGACAAGACAAATTACTACTGGAAACTATAAAACAACTTTCGAAAAAATCTGCGACGATCTAAATTGGACATTCGTCAAGAATTTAACAGATGAGAATATAAATACGATTTCTCAGAACATTGCGGGAGAATATTTTAAAAATGTTGATGCAATCGCAAACAAGAATTTTGGCAAAAAAACCACTGAGGAGTTAAAAGAGTTTTTTGGAAAAGACGAATTTGAGAAAATAAAGATTGAACTTTTAAATATTCTACATCCTTTCTCGGCTGCCTTTTTCGCTTTACGAGATGAAAATGCCTTATCTCAAATTAATGTCAGGGATTTGGGTTCTGGCGTGGAGATAATATTGACGCTTTTAATACTAAAAAACATAGCGGGAGCTTCAAAAGGCAGTATTGTTTACTTAATTGACGAACCAGAGCTGCATCTTCATCCCAAAGCACAAGAAAAGCTGTTGGAGTTATTACTTGAAGAATCGAAAAGTAAGCAGATAATAGTTTCTACCCATTCACCTTATTTATTTAAGGGCGCCATCTCTCAGAATGCTACGCTCTTGCTATTTACTAGAGATACGAATAATAAGATTAAGATCGAGGATGCAAGATGTAAAGGATGGGGACTTTTCCCTTCGTGGAGTCCATCTTGGGGAGAAATTAACTATTTTGCTTACGACATGCCCACAATAGAATTTCATGATGAGCTGTATGGTTATCTGCATGAACTTTTCACTAGCAAAGCTACTGATCAATCAGATGCCGATAACAGGGGTAAGCAAACTGTATTTGAGAAGGATTATTTACAAACAAAAATCACGCCAACTAAAAAATGGAATCCAGAGTATGGAGGAGTGCCCAGGGGAGAAACAGATGTTACCTTGCCAACGTTTATAAGAAATAAAACACATCATCCTGAAAATAAAACGATGCAGAGTTTTAATTATGCGGATGTTGATTTAAAAAACTCGATTGTAGGATTGATACAACTTGTAAAAAATCCATAGTTCATTACACGGAATAATCTAAAATATTATTTCCTCTACATGACTTCGGTTTTGGCACTTCAAACCATTCGGGGTGAACTTTGAACATAGCCCTTAATTCTTGTATAATTGGGTCAAGAGTCCAAATAGTTAGCCGTTTTACTCGATACTTCGGTTCTAACTTGCGGACATCGTGCCCGCCAAGTTGAACTATTCACGAAACCGTGGAAGAAAAAACTCTTGCAGGTTCTTTAAAATAGGGGGGTGATACCCCCTTGTCTATATACAGCCCCTTAATTTAGGTGTATGATTAAAGTAGTAGTATAATAATATTAATAATGTTTTAATGATATCTTAATATCAGCATGTCAAATATAACTCAGAGATTAAGAAGACTAAGAGAGAGTAAAGGATTATCTCAAGAAAAGTTGGCGAGGCTGGCCGACGTCGCCAATAATACAATTATTAAAATTGAAGCTGGCAAGAACCAGAATCCAACACTCAATACTATTAAAAAAATTGCGAAAGCGCTTAATATTAAATCAGACGATCTAATAGATTAATATAAGGCGTTTTAAAATATTTAGAGGATAAATTATAAAAAGGTCTTAACGGTAAAGAACTAATTAAAGAAATAATCATGGGAAAATTTAACAAAACCGTAGTACTGATTATATTAGCCATCGTACTTATCTTCGGATTAGCTTGGCTGATTAAAGGTGCTACAACAGTTAGTCTTGGTACGGCCAATAATTTTGCTATTTTGGCAGGTTCCACGATTACGAACACCGGCGCAAGTATAATCACCGGAGATGTCGGGTTGAGTCCCGGCAGCTCAATCACAGGATTCCCTCCGGGAATTATCAACGGAACGCAGTATGCATCAACTTCAGCAGTGGCAATCCAAGCTAAAACGGATTTAGTAACAGCTTATAATAACGCTGCGGGTCAATTACCTGTTTCCGAGGTAGCCTCAGAGCTCGGTGGAACGACTAAAACTGCCGGTATCTATAATTCTGCAGATGGAACATTCGAAATAACAGGAACTTTGACGCTCAACGCAGCAGGAAATGCTAACGCAGTCTTTATATTTAAGACAGCCTCTACTCTTATTACGGCAAATGACAGTTTGATAGTCCTTACGAATGGCGCTCAGGCTTGTAACGTCTTTTGGCAAGTCGGCAGCTCTGCTACTCTCGGGACAGACTCTACTTTTAAGGGAAACATTCTGGCCTTAGAGTCGATTACTCTTACTACAGGTGCCGACGTTGAAGGTAGAATATTGGCAAGGAACGGAGCGGTTACGCTAGACACAAACACCGTTTCTAAAGCAACATGTGCGGTTGTGCCGGACTCAACATCAGAGAATAATTACAATACCATTACTGTCTTTAAGCAAGTTATAAATGACGCCAGCGGGACAGCTAAATTCACTGATTTCCCTCTCTTTATAAACGGAAGTCCTGTGGATAGCGGTGAGAGCGCAAGGTTTGCTCCGGGCATCTATACGGTTACCGAGACCAGCTTGCCGGGGTATACAACGACTTTCACGGGGAATTGTGACAGCACGGGAAAGATTGATCATGGATGGTATGACACTCATAACGACGTTTGCGTCGTGGTTAACGATGATATAGGAGTGCCTCCAGTCGTTCCCGTAGCGCCTCTTATCGATGTAGTAAAAGTGCCGAATCCTTTGTCTCTGCCGGCGGGTCCAGGTCAAGTGGTATATACTTATACGGTCAGCAATATCGGAACGGTTCCTATGACTGGAGTGACATTGCTCGGAGACACATGCAGCCCAATAGCATTCGTTTCTGGCGACATCAACAGCGATTCAAAGCTTGATGTAAGTGAAAAATGGGTATATCGTTGCACTAAAACGCTTTCAGAGACCACCACAAATACAGTTGTTGCAACAGGATACGCAAATGGCATAAGCGCAGTTGATATCGCGAACGCTAAGGTTGTCGTCGGATTGCCCATAGTGTCCCCCTTGATCCACATTACAAAAGTGCCGAGTCCGTTAAGTTTGCCTTCGGGATCGGGGATGGTTACGTACACTAAGAAAGTAACCAATCCGGGCACGGTTGCTTTAAACAATATTAGCGTGACGGATGACAAGTGCAGCGTTGTGAGATACATTTCCGGAGACACAAATAACGATTTGAAGCTTGATCCTTCTGAGACATGGACATACACTTGTAGTACTAATATCACCAAAACTACTACGAATACGGCCATAGCTACTGGTGAAGCCAACGGATTGATAGCGACAGACTTTGCGCTTGCTACAGTTGTGGCATCCCCGAAATTGCCCAGCACGGGAAGCATCTTTGATGGGGGAAATATCCCTTGGAGCATCATTCTCTCGGTCTTAGCTGGTATCTTTATCTTCTCAATTTTGTTCTATTTCGTCCGCAAGAAAAGAACAGTTTAGTGTGAATACTTAATAAGAGCCAGACAAGAATTTGTCTGGCTCTTGGGGTTATGGGAATTCTATTTAAAAGGAAACTTTTAATAACTGTTTTTATAGGATGCACAGTCTTTCTGGCGTTTCTCTTTTGTTTTGTTCCCAATAGTCCAATTGAGATTAGTCCTGGCCCGGAAGAATTTAATTCTGATCCGGCGGTAGGCCTGCCAGTGCGTCTAAAAATTCCGGGGATTAATGTAGATGCTTCCTTTGAATATGTGGGCCTCACATCTGAGGGAGAAATGGGCGCTCCGGACGGCCCTTATAACGTAGCGTGGTTTGAACTCGGGCCACGGCCTGGGGAGAATGGCAGCGCTGTTATTGCCGGACATTACGGTCTCTGGAAAAGTGGAGAGGGGTCGGTATTCGACAATCTGAACAAATTAAGAGAGGGTGACATTATATATGTTGAAACCGATAGGGGCGAGAATATTTCTTTTATAGTGCGTGAATCTCGAATTTTCGATCCGGACGCTGACGCTTCAGATGTCTTTACCTTAAACGACGGGAAAGCTCACCTTAATCTTGTTACCTGTGAAGGGGTTTGGGACGATGTTTTGAAAACTTATCACAAGCGTCTCGTTGTATTTACCGATAAAGAGTAAAGGACGTTAATTATAATCAGTTGATGACTCTGTTTCTTTTCAGGAATCTTTAGAAAACAATCACTCAAACCAAGCCACGGAGAATATGTATAATCTGCGTGTTTTATTTTAGCTCTGGCAAAATCAGCTAAAAAGTGCGATAATTCCTCTATAACGTATGACTTTCGGAGTAATTCTTATCTAAATAATATTTTATGTTCAAATTTCAAAAATCAGCAAAGAAAGAGGAACCTAAGGACATGAAGGAGGTTTTAAAGGAGCTTAAATCTCTTGATTCAAAATTAAAGGAAGTGACTGAAGAATTGAGCTCCCTAAAGCAACAGCAGATATTTTGCATTCAGAAAGCAGCATTGAGCAGATACAATCCTTTTAAAGATGCCGGAGGAGACCAGAGTTTTACGTTTGTTTTATTGGATAAGAATGACTGCGGGGTCGCCATAACAAGCCTTTACGGCAGGGACGGAAACAGGATTTACGGAAAAACAATAAAGAATGGGACTTCGGAATATACTTTGTCCGAAGAAGAAAAGAAGACAATTGAGAAAGCAAAAAATGGAGAACAGTAAGAAAAGACCGCCAATAGTGGTAGTAATGGGCCATATAGACCATGGCAAGAGCTCTATTCTGGAAGCGATTAGGGATTTTAGGATTACCGCAAAGGAATCCGGTGGAATAACCCAGCATATCGGGGCTTACCAGATTGAAGAGCAGGGAAAGAAAATAACCTTTATAGACACTCCAGGCCACGAAGCATTCTCCCAAATGCGCTCAAGAGGGGCGAAAGTGGCGGATATTGCGATATTGGTGATAGACGCTTCAGAAGGAGTGAAGGAACAGACCAAGGAAGTGATTTCCCTTATCAAAGAACTGAAGATGCCGGTAATAGTCGCTTTAAACAAAATAGACAAGCCGGATGCCAATCCTGAGAGGGTTAAAGGGGAATTGATGAAGCAAGACATGGTAGTGGAATCTCTCGGAGGGACGATTCCTTCCGTCGAGATTTCAGCAAAAACGAAAAAGGGCATTCCCGAATTATTGGAAATGATATTGCTGGTAGCTGAAATGGAAAACCTGGAGGCGGAAGAAAAACCTGCCGAGGGAGTGGTTGTTGAATCTTCTCTGGATAATGCCAGGGGGGCTACGGCAACCTTATTGGTCTTAAACGGCGTATTAAAATCTGGAGACGTAATAGGAACCTCCACGACTTTCACAAGGATAAAAAGTTTGGAGGACTTCCAAAAGAAACAGATAAAAGAGGCTTTAGCTTCCACCCCCGTCATCGTTTTCGGTTTTAACGAAGTTCCCAAAGTGGGAGATACCTTCAAGGTGTTCAAAGATGTGGCTGAAGCTCAAGAATATATAAAGCTCCCCGAGCAGAAGAAAGAAGAATATAAAGAATTAGAAGAAGGCCAGAAGTATTTAAACTTAATATTAAAGGCGGACGTAGAGGGCTCCCTTGAGGCTATTGTGGAAATCCTGAAAACTTTGCCCCAGGATAAAGTCATAATAAGGTTTTTAAAGGCAGAGGTCGGGAATGTAAACGAAAGCGACGTCAAAATGGCAATGGGAGGGAAAACAGCCATCGTGGGGTTCAAGGTAAAGACAGACTCCGTCGCCCAGAAGATTTTAGAGAGAGAAGAAATGAGAGCCATTACTTTTGACATCATATACGAATTAGTGGAGTCGGTCAGATCTTTAATGGAGAAGATAGTGATACCGGAAGACATAAGAGTACAGGTTGGAAAGGTTAAGATTCTGGCCAAATTCCTGGACGAAAAGAACAGGCAGATAATCGGGGGAAGGGTTATTGAAGGAGAAGCCAGAAAAGGGACTAAGATAGAGGTCTTAAAGAATAATGATGAAGTTGCGGGGCAGGGAAGGATGATCAGCCTGCAAAGAAACAAGAAAGAAGCGGACTCCGTCAAAAAAGGAGAGGAGTGCGGAATACTTTTTGAAGGAAATGTTAAAATAGAGGAGGGAGACGTACTAT
This sequence comes from Minisyncoccota bacterium, assembly GCA_041653495.1. Lineage (GTDB taxonomy): Bacteria > Patescibacteriota > Minisyncoccia > Minisyncoccales > RBG-13-42-11 > JBAZFF01. The sequence continues at coordinate 25,468 of JBAZFF010000006.1, read as the reverse complement.
CCTTCTACAAGGAAGAAAAAAGAAAGATTCTTTAATGTCAGACAGAGTGCCACAAGTTAATAAGCTTATCCAGGAAGAGCTTTCTAAAATAATCTTTCGGGAGATAGAGTTTGCGGATGTCTTAGTCACCTTGACCAGGGTGGACACCACGGCTAACTTGATAGAAAGCAGGGTTTATATAAGCGTAATGCCAAACAGCAGGGAAACAGAGGTGTTTAAGAATCTAAACAAAAGAATATATTACATCCAGCAGCTCTTGAATGAGAGGATCAAGATGCGTCCCATGCCCAAAATAATCTTCTTAAAGGAGAAGGAAACAGAGAGAGCCGGGAAGGTGGAAGAGATACTCGAGAAGCTGAAACCGAAAAGGAGATAACCTTGAAACAAGCTGAATTCTGGTATAATATATTGGCACATGGCCAGGTAGCCAAGCAGTAAGGCAAAGGTCTGCAAAACCTTTATACGTGGGTGCAATTCCCACCCTGGCCTCAGGTGGTATAATAAGAATAATGCCCGGGTGCTGTAACCGGTAGCCAGTGCAGACTTAAAATCTGCTGAGATTTTTCTCGTGTGGGTTCGAGTCCCACCCCGGGCACTTCTGATGTTAAAAAGACATATAAACGAAAAGTTTTTTGATAATTGGAACAATGATATGAGTTATGTTTTCGGTTTCGTTGTTGCCGACGGTTGTGTCGTAAAAAGAAGGGGCAGAATGGATAGTTATATTTTTAATATAACTTCAAAAGACAGAGAACATTTATTCAGAATACGAAAAGCACTCAAATCAGATTACCCAATTTCAGAAAAAAATAATTCTCAAGGAAAAGTTTACTATCAGATACAAATAACCAACATAAAGGTCTGTAAGGATCTGATGAAATTGGGGATTTTGCCTAGGAAAACCCATAATTTGGGTAGATTAGAAATACCGAATAAGTATTTTCCTGATTTTGTCCGGGGATTTTTTGACGGAGATGGGACAGTTTATATTTATAAGGTAAACGGTGTTTGGCAAATAAAAGCTGAATTTGTCAGCTCCAGCTCTTCGTTTATAGAAGGATTTAATCAACAACTTTGCGCATATTTGGATATCCCCCAGAAGTCAGTTCATAAGTTTAAACCGAAAGACAGAATGACCCAATATAATATTTGCTTTTATGTTGACGATTGTCGCAAGCTAGAGAAATTAATATATAAGAATAGTTCTTGTTTATGTTTAGAGCGAAAGTACAAAATCTTTAAGAAATGGAATCTCGTGAAGAGAAGACATTATATGAAGATTAATTATCCTTCCAAGGTTGGTTTAGATTATAAATACGCAACTTAGGCATCGGTGGCACAAACAAAAAAGCAGCCTCAAGGGCTGTTTTTTTGTTATCCTTCCAAGACTTCCATGTAAGTGTTCTTGACTCCGAATACCTTAGCTTCTGTATAAGAAGGGAACCAGATATCCACGTGGTAGTTTCCTTTCTTTGCGTTCATCCTATCTTCTACTACGAATACCTTGTCTCCGTACAATTCTGGGAACCGGACCTTTGTTCCGAAAGGAAGGTAGTTATTAGCCACGATGCCATCTCTGACATAGGTATTTGAGGCTGTGACGAAAGGAGTGTTGTCCGTCTGCCAAACCGTGCTGGAATAGGCGGTCATGAGCACATTTATGGTTCTAGACACCTTGGGTTCCGGCCAGGAAGGGCTGGAGATAGGCAATATTGAGTCATTTCCCAGCATTATTATGACATCTCCGTTGAATATGTCAGTTTCTTCCGACTCCTGGTCAGCTTTAATGCTGCCGGTATGGAACTCTAAGACAGACACCAATACGAACAGAATGCCTAAAAACACGACTGAAAACTTGGTTTTTCCTGATTTATTGCTTTGTTTCATAATAAAAACCCCATCACTGGGGATGAAGCTATAGTAGCATATAAGATCTAATAAGTCAAGGGGGAATGAAAAACAGCCGGTTTGGGCTGGTCTTGCTAGAAAGGCTTATTTTGGAGCGGGCGATGGGGATCGAACCCACGTAGTCTGATTGGCAACCAGATGCACTACCACTGTGCTACGCCCGCAATCAATGTGCCGCGGGTGAGAATTGAACTCACGACCCCTTCTTTTTCAGAGAAGTGCTCTACCACTGAGCTACCACGGCATGGAAATATTTTAGCAAAAAATATCTTAAGAATCAATCAAAATCAGAAATGCGCAAAATAAAAGTGGGCACTGAGGGATTCGGACCCACGACCTTCGCGATGTAAGCGCGACGCGCTAACCAACTGCGCCAAGTGCCCAATTATGTGAGCGAGGAGGGACTCGAACCCTCAAGCCTTTCGGCCTACGCCCCTCAAACGTAGGTGTATACCAGTTCCACCACTCGCCCAAGCTTGTTTTTTCTCTTTGTCGTCTACAGACAGAATTACTTTTATCTTTTTACGTTTTCTTTCAAGGCAAGGAATATCTTTCTTGTAATAAATGTGAGGGATTATTATCCTCGCCTCTCTTTTTGCAAAATTCAGTTTCCAGCATCTTTTTCCGTATCTTATACGTCCGCTGACTTTTAATGTTCTTTTGAGTCTTGATTGGAGCCATTCAAGATGCCGTAAACTTCCAGAATTAAAATTGATGTAAAACATGAAACTGCTTTTCCATCGTGGGTCCCAATAACTGTAGCAGCTTCCATCTCCGTCGAAAGATCCTCTCAAGAAATCAAAGAAATATTTGTCCGGAATTCTTAATTTTCCTATAGTTTTGCTTTTATGGGGAGTCAATCCCAGTTTCAACAGTCATTTATAGAACAGAATATTTCCGAATTGTAAGCGAGGATATTCTTCTTTCAAGAATCCGCTGCTCTTGAATCCTCTTTTATTCTTCAATCCCAGGCATTTTTTAAATGTTTTTAACAGTTGTATGTCTTTTGAGGTGATGTTTAGGTGCCTGCCATCAATAGACAGACAGCCGTCAGTGGCTATTAGCCCTACTGCGTAAGCGAGATTTGGAGACCATCTGATCATTTCCGATAGCATTTATATAGGAAAGAACTTCTTTAAATCTTAGGAAACGTTATCTTCTGGGGTCATTTTTGGATTTTCGTTCCCTACCTCAGTTGATAAGGCGCTTTCTTTTATCTCCTTTGTCTTTAATCTGGCCTTCCTTCCCTTTGCTTCCCTTAAATAATAAAGTTTGGCTCTTCTGACCTTCCCTCTTTTTACCAGTTCTATTTTGTCTATGACAGGGGAATGGAGGGGGAACAGCTTTTCAACTCCCACTCCTCCGGAGATTTTCCTTACGGTAATGGTGGAACTTATTCCTTTTCCGTGTTTTCTAGCCAAAATCTGGCCTTCAAAGACCTGGACTCTTTCCTTATCCTTTTCTTGTATTTTCTGGTAAACCTTAACGGTATCGCCCGGTCTTAATTCGGGCATCTCTTTTGTTTGTGTTTTATTGAAGCTTTCTAGTTTTGTTGCCATATTAGTTTAGTTTTTCCAATACTTTTTTAAGATCTTCCGGAAGGTCGGATTGAAACTCTTTTTCTCCTTCCGGGAAGTTAATCTTTAAATATGTTGCGTGTAAGAATTGCCTTGTCAGGCCTTCCGGAGCAGGCTGGTTTTTGAATCCGTATAATTTATCGCCGGCCAGGGGATTGCCCAAATAAGTAAAATGAGCCCTTATTTGATGCTTCCTTCCAGAGAGAGGCTCGACTTCAATCAAATCATATTTTTCGAATTTTTTCAATACCTTATACTTGGTTACGGCTTCCCTCTTAGTGTCCGCGTCGGGGTCATTAAGGAAGAATACTTTCTGTTTTCTCCTGTCGCTAGGGGACCTCCCCAGCATTGTCCTTATTTCTCCCGAGTCAGATTTTAGGTGTCCGGTGACCAGGGCTATGTATCTTTTCTTTACCTTCTTGTCTTTAAACTGGCTTTGGAAAAATTCAAGCGCTTTTTTATTCTTTGCTACCAGTAAAATGCCGGAAGTGTCCTTGTCCAGCCTGTGAACCCTTCCTTCAATGTCGTCAGAATTCAGCCCGGGAGGCTTGTCTATGACTTTTATATCCTCATTCTCAAAAATTATTTTTTCTTCCATAGCCTTGTGGGCCCAGTAGGAATCGGACCTACAGTCTCGTCGATGTCAACGACGCGCTTTACCATTAAACTATGAGCCCGTGGTGGGCGTGGATGGACTCGGACCATCGACCCCTACTTTATAAGAGTAGTGCTCTAACCAGCTGAGCTACACGCCCGTAACCTTGATCTTCAATTTAGAAGATTTATTAGCGACGGGTTTTTCTTCTTTCTTTTTTCCTATTATTTCTTCAAATTCTTCCCTCTCTATGGTTTCCTTCTCTATCAATCTTTTAGACAGTTTTTCCAAAAGGGCTCTCTTCTGCAGAAGAATCTTTCTCGCTTTTTCTTCCGCTTCCAGAACGAACTTCTCCACTTCCTGGTCTATTTCAGCCGCCACTTTTTCCGAATAGTTCCTCTGTTCTCCCAGGTCTTTCCCTAAGAATATCATCTCTTCTTTCTCCCCGTAAGAGACGGGGCCCAAAGAGGACATGCCATATTCTTTTACCAGTTTTCTGGCCAATTGTGAAGTCTTTTCCAGGTCGTTGGAAGCTCCGGTCGTATACTCGTTGAACTTCATTTTTTCGGCAACTCTGCCGCCCAAAAGGGCAGCCATTTCTCCGACGAACTCGGTTTTAGTCTGTATCCTTCTTTCTTCCGTCGGCATTTTAATCGTATATCCCGCAGCCATGCCCCTTGAAACTATGGATATCTTTCTAATGGGGTCTCCTCCGTCAGTAAAAGTCCCGACAATGGCGTGTCCGGCTTCATGATAGGCCGCAATCTCTTTTTCTTTTACAGAAAGGATATGGCTCTTTCTTTCAGGTCCTAAAAGCACTTTCTCTATGGAATCCAAAAGTTCCGTCTGAGAAACCTGTTTTTTGTTCTTTCTAGCAGCCAATAAAGCGGCTTCATTCACGACATTGGCCAGATCTGCTCCGGAAAACCCCGGAGTTCTTTCAGCTATTTCTCTAATATTTATATTCTCTGCCAGCGGCTTCCCTTTGCAGTGGATGTTTAATATTGCCTCTCTGTCTTTGGCATCCGGGAGATCCAAGGTGACTCTCCTGTCAAACCTGCCCGGTCTCAGCAAAGCGGAGTCCAAAACATCCGGTCTGTTTGTGGCAGCCATGACTATAACATTAGTGTCCCTGTCAAATCCGTCCATTTCGACGAGTATTTGGTTCAAAGTTTGTTCTCTTTCGTCATGCCCTCCGCCCAATCCAGTTCCTCTCTGTCTGCCTATGGCATCAAGCTCGTCTATAAAAATTATTGAAGGAGCGGATTTTTTGGCCGTATTAAACAAGTCTCTGACTCTGCCGGCTCCAACTCCCACAAACATTTCAACAAATTCCGATCCCGACATATGAAAGAAGGGGACATGCGCTTCCCCGGCTACCGCCCTGGCCAATAGAGTCTTTCCTGTTCCCGGCGCCCCCATCATCAATACTCCCCTGGGTATTCTCGCTCCCATCTGGAGGAATTTCTCAGGGCTCTTTAAAAAATCAACTATTTCCAGTAGCTCTTCCTTGGCTTCGGCCAGTCCGGCTACATCCTTGAAAGTTATTCTCTCTTTTGAATGTCCTTCCGCTCCAAATAATCTCGCCTTGGCCTTAGTAAAATCAAAAGCCTGCATGGATCCTGCCTTGGCTTGGCGCATTATAAAGAAGAAGAATGCTCCGATCAGCAGAATAGGGAGCAGGGAAATCAAAACTGGCATTATCCAGGATTCCAGGCCGCTCTCCGATTTATTCTCTATTTGGACTGATTGCAGAGCTAGGGTATCTACTCCGTAGTTTGCCAAAGACTGGGAAAGCGAGCTCTCGGATTCCTTTGTGGATTCGACCATCACGCCGTCTTTATAGTATATTTGGAGGTCGTTTCCTTGGACGATAATTCTTTCAACTTCGCTTTCGTTTATCTTCTCCGTCAATTGCGATAGAGTAATGGTTTCCTGGGGAGTAGGAGAGGATATAATGCTGAATACGCTGGATACAACCAGGAAAATGGCAATAATTATCAAAAAGTTTTTGAGAAGATTTTTCATATTAATATATTCAATATACTAGATTCTAAGGGAAAAATCAAAATTAAAGGAAACAAAAACAGCCCGTTTGGGGCTGCTCTATTTTATCCTTCTGCTAATTTCAGGCTCATCCTGTGTTCCTTTGGATCTATAGATAGTATTTCAAAATTGTATTCCTTCCCCACGTTGAGAGAAGATTCCATCTTGGTCTTTGTGCCGAATTCGGATATGTGGCAGAGCCCTTGGATCTTTGGAGCTATCTGCACGAATGCTCCGTAGGGGTTGAATTTCGTTACAGTTCCCTTTATTTTGTCTCCCTTTTTGTATTTCTCTTCTATTCCCTCCCACGGGTCTTTTTTCATGGTCTTTAAGGACAAGGAGACTCGGTCATCTGTAATTGAAATTATCTTGGCTTCCACTTTATCCCCGACTTTCACAATATCGGAGGGGTCTTCTATCAGCTGCCAGTCGAGTTCTGAAATATGGATTAACCCTTCAAGCTCTTCGTCTTTCTTGCCGAACCTTATAAAGACTCCGAAATCAGTGATTCCGGTGATTTCTCCCTTCACTACGTCTCCGACGGCGTATTTATCCAGTATTTTCTTCAGTTTTTCGGATTCCTTCGCCCTTTCGGACAAAATAAGTTTTCCTTCTTTTTGGTTTGCGTCAAACAGCTTGACTTCCATCTCTTTCCCGATGAATTTCTGGAGTTCGGTGAGAATCTTGCTGGATTCGGCTCCTTCCACTCTGGGATAATTCTCGGGGGAGAGCTGGGAAACGGGCAAGAATGCCTGGAGTCCGTATACTTCCGCCAGCAGTCCTCCTCTGTTGGCCCCAGTTATCTTTACCATTAATTTCTCTCCGCTTTCTTTCTTCTTTGAAATGGTGTCCCAATTCAACTCGTTTGAAGCTTGGTTTAGAGAAAGTTCTATGTACCCTTCTTCGTTCTCAATATCAATTACTTTTGCATTGACCGTATCTCCGGCTTTTAAGTCCTTTAATTGGTTCTTGGCGTCCTGGTATTCTTTCCCGTATATTATTCCGGTACCGTAGCTCCCCAAATCCAAAAATATGGAAGACCTTCCTTTTCCTACCACTTTCCCGCCGACGATTTTTCCAGTCTGGAGGGGTTTTAATAAATTGCTTTTTTCCATTAAGTCTTTCATAGACGTTGTAAATATATCATACCCTTTCCACAAAGGCAAGGTTTGAAAGAGAAAATAAATTATGATAGCATATAATATATGAATATTAAATGGCACGGTCAATCGTGTTTTTCCATAAATTCTTCCAGGGGAAAGGACGGGGATATTAATATAGTAATAGACCCGTACGACGAATCCACGGGGCTAAAGCTCCCCAAACTGGAAGCGGATGTTGTGTTCGTGACCCACGACCACAATGACCATAATAACGCAAAGGCGGTATCGGGCAGTCCTTTTTTGGTTGAAGGCCCGGGAGAGTACGAAGTAAAAGAAGTTTTTGCGAACGGGATCCCTTCTTTTCATGACGAGAACGGCGGGAAAACCAAGGGAGGGAATACGATATACACAATAGAAACGGAAGAACTGAAAATATGCCACCTCGGAGATTTGGGGCAGAAGGAACTGACTTCCGAGCAGATAGAGCAGATAGGGGACGTGGATATATTAATGATCCCGGTCGGAGGCAATTTTACGATATCGGCAAAGGAAGCAGGAAAAATAATGGCCCAGTTGGAGCCCAGTATCGTAATCCCGATGCATTATTCAATCCCGAAATTAAAAATGAAGCTTGATTCCGTAGATTCTTTTTTGAAAGCGGTGGGAGTTAAGAAATCGGAAGCGCTGCCCAAGTTCTCCGTAAAGAAGAAAGATTTGGGGACGGAAGAAACGAAAGTAATAATTTTAGCACCTTAAGATGAAGAAAAAAGCTGTAAAAAAAATAAAAGTTAAGCCGAGGTTAAAGACCGAGGCGAAAAAGAAGCCGGAGGCCGGGAAAAAGGAGCTGGAAAATACCAAAGACAAGAATAACTGGGGAGACATAGACGCGAAAAAAACGGAAATCGGATTGGTAAAACCCAGAGATATTTCAGAAGAGATGGAGGAATCTTATATAGATTACGCCATGTCTGTTATTGTTTCCCGCGCCCTGCCCGACGTGAGAGACGGATTAAAGCCCGTGCACAGAAGAATTCTTTACACCATGCTGGAAGAAGGGCTAAAACATACGGCAAAGTTCAGGAAATCGGCTACCGTCGTGGGCTCTTGCTTGGGAAGATACCATCCCCACGGGGACACTGCTGTTTACGATTCCCTGGCCAGGATGGCCCAGGATTTCTCATTAAGATATCCCCTGATTAAAGGACAGGGTAATTTCGGTTCCATTGACGGGGATCCTCCCGCAGCTATGAGGTATACGGAAGCCCGTCTTTCCAGAATCGGAGAGGAGACGCTGAAAGACATTGAAAAAGATACGGTGGAATTCACCGATAACTTTGACGGAACTAGGAAGGAGCCCACCGTTCTGCCTTCCCCCGTTCCCCAGTTGTTGCTGAACGGTTCTCTGGGCATTGCCGTAGGAATGGCGACAAACATCCCAACGCACAACTTGAGCGAAGTTTGCGATGCTTTAGTCCATCTGCTGGACCATCCCAAAGCGGAGACCGAAGATTTGTTCAAGTTCATCCAAGGGCCGGACTTTCCGACAGGGGGGATAATATACGATCAAAAAGAGATATTGCAGGCCTACTCTCAGGGAAAGGGGCCGATACTGACTAGGGGAAAGGCGGAAGTTCAAGAGCACGAGAAAACTGGCAGGAAAAGGATAGTGATCACCGAGATTCCTTTCCAGGTCCAGAAATCCACCCTGATTGAACAATTCGCAGCACTTGTCCAGGAAAAGAAGATAGACGGGATAAAGGACATCAGAGACGAATCAGACAAGGAAGGGCTGAGAATAGTTATTGATCTGGCCAAGGATGCTTATCCCCAGAAGGTTTTAAACAGACTGTACAAGTTTACGGATTTGCAGAAGACTTTCCACTTGAACATGCTGGCCTTAGTAGACGGCTTGCAGCCCAGGGTCTTGAACCTGGTTGAAGTCTTGGATTATTTCCTTTGCCACAGGATAGACGTGGTCACGAGGAGAACGAAATACGAACTGGAGAAGGCCAAGGAAAGAGCTCATATTCTGGAAGGGCTGAACAAATGCTTGTCTCACATAGACGAAGTAATCAGAATAATCAAGAATTCTGCCAGCAGGGAAGATGCCGAAAAGAACTTGATGAAGAGGTTCAAGCTTACCAAGATCCAGGCCAATGCTATTTTGGAGACAAAACTTGCTGCTTTGGCTAAACTGGAAAGAAAGAAGATAGAGGACGAGCTGAAAGCGCTGATGGCCAGCATTAAGGAGTTCATACTGATATTAAAGAGCCCAGAAAGGATAAAGACCATTATAAGAAAAGAGATTGAGCAGGTAAAGAAAGATTTCGGGGACGAAAGGAAAACTAAAGTTCAGGCCCAGAAGATCGGCGAGATTGCAGAAGAAGACCTGATCCCCCAGGAAGAGACCATTATCACTCTTACCCAGGGAGGATATATAAAAAGGATCAACCCGAAGACTTATAAGATCCAAAAGCGGGGCGGCAAAGGGATCTGCGGCATGAAGACAATGCAAGATGACGTGGTTGAACATTCGCTTTCCGCCCAAACTCACGATTCCCTCTTGTTCTTCACCGACTCCGGGAAGGTATTCAGGACTCCTGTCTATGAAATACCGGAAGGGACGAGAGTGGCCAGGGGCAGAGGACTTTTGAATTTTCTGGAAATGGCCCCGGAGGACAAGGTTTTGTGTTTGAGGACATTGAGCAAGGAGGATGCGGCCCAGGGCATGAAATACCTGGTTATGGCCACTAGAAATGGTATAATCAAGAAAACTCCGCTGGAAGACTTTGAAAACATAAGGAAATCGGGTCTTATCGCCCTTACAATGAAGAAAGGAGATTCTTTGGCTAATGCCCAAAAGACTACCGGCCAGGACGATATAATGCTTGTCACCAAACAGGGGCAATCAATCAGGTTCAAGGAAAATGATTTAAGGCCCATGGGGAGAACCGCAGCTGGAATCAGGGGGATAAGGCTTAAAAGAGGAGACGAGGTGATCAGCTTGGATATAGTTCCGGCTGCCACCAAGGACCAAAAAGGAATCAACCTGCTTGTCGTATCTCTGAACGGATTCGGGAAAAGAACGGACATCAAGGAATACAAAGTCCAAGGCCGCGGAGGTTCCGGGATAAAGACAGCCAATATCACTCCCAAAACCGGCCCGTTAATCTCAGCCAAAGTGCTTGCCGGGGACGAAGAAGATCTGATAGTCATATCCACCAAGGGGCAGGTAATCAGGAGCAAAATATCCCAGATAGCCAAGTTGAACAGATCCACCCAGGGAGTAAGATTAATAAAACTGGATGCGGGGGACAAAGTAGCTTCGACCGCTTGTATTTAAAAAGATGGAATTCATCGGCCCAAAAGAAGTTTTAGAGAAGTTGAAACCGTCAGAAAAGATGACGGCTGCAGATTTCGGCTGCGGCTCCGGGGGATGGACTATTCCTCTTGCTAAACTTCTGGCCAAGGGAAAAGTTTTCGCAATAGACATACAGGAGGATCCCCTGTCCGCTCTTAGGGCCAAAGCCAATTTGGAGAAAGTCGGGAATATAGAGATTATAAGAGAGGATGTGGAAAAAGGGACATCGCTGGCTCCGGAAGCAGCGGATATTGTTCTGATAACGAATTTATTATGCGAAGCTTATGACAAACACGGGCTGATTTCCGAAGCAAAAAGGGTCTTAAAGCCGGGCGGAAAGATACTGATCGTGGATTGGGTGAAGGATAATCCTATAACTCCCTGCATAGAAAAAGTTGATTTTGATAACATAAAATTCTTTGCCAAATCGCAAAACCTTAAAATAGAGAAAGAATTTCAGGCGGGGGATTACCATAACGCCTTAATTTTGGTAAAGTAACTTAATATGAAAAACTTTAAAACGCTTTCGTTAATATTCGCAGCGATTTTGGTTTTTGTTGCTTTTGCGGGAATTGTAAAAGCTTCTGACAGCGAATGCACGCCTCCTTATTCCGGATACGGGGGGACAGCATCTTCCTGCAGCAAGTGTCCTTCAGGGTATACGGTTTGCTACCAGTCGGGCAGCACTATTTACTGTTATCAAAGCACCAAGGTTGGCAGTTCTTGCACTATGGACGGGACCAGTGTCTCGGGGACGTGCGATTCCATGGGTAATTGCGTTTCTTCTTCCGGTGATTGCGGCAGCACTTTACTTTGGTATTACAATGGAAAATGTACTGCCTGCACTACAGGTTATGCCAACTGCGATATTACGGGAGGGTGCGAGGTGAACCTAAAGACTGACGAGGCAAACTGCGGATCCTGCGGACATGCATGTCCTTCGGGTTCGGTCTGTTCTAACGGCACTTGCACTTGTTCTTATAGTACAGGCTGCGGCAGCACTGCCCAATATTGCTACAATAATGATTGCGTTGTTTGCAGCACAGGTTATGCAAACTGTGATTATGTATCAGGATGCGAGGTGAACCTAAAGACTGACGAGGCAAACTGCGGATCCTGCGGACATGCATGTCCTTCGGGCACTACCTGTTCCAACGGCGTTTGCGGTTGTACTTCTACTTCAGGATGCGGAACTACGAGCCAATGGTGTTATAACGGCACCTGCACTGCCTGCACTACAGGTTATGCCAACTGCGATATTACGGGAGGGTGCGAGGTAAATTTAAAGACAGATTCAAATAACTGTGGCGCTTGCGGGAATGATTGCGTCTCGGGTACCACCTGTTTAAATGGTTCTTGCACTTCTGGTGATGATGACGACGATGACGATGATACCGACGATACTGATGATGACGACGACGATGATGAGGACACCGATGATGACGATGATGATGACGACGATAATGGATCAAGCACTATTGATATTCCGGGAGGCGGGATTCTTAATCCTCTGAAATTTGATACATTCGGAGACTTGGTAAGCTCAATAAACAGCTTTATATTCACAATAGCTGTGGCAGTCGCTCCGGTACTATTCGTAATAGGAGGCTTTATGATAGTTACGGCCGGGGGAAATCCCCTTCAAGTCCAGAAAGCGCAGAAATTGATGTTATATACGGCTATAGGATTGGCAGTAATCCTCCTTGCCCAAGCCATTGTTTCTGTGGTAAAGAATGTTATAGGAGTGAATACGGAGGAGGCGTTTCTGCCACTTTTCTTTGGATATTGGAGTTTTAAAAATTTAAAATTAAAAAGGTCGAAATAATTCCCAGACATTTAAATTATGAGAAAAATATTATCAACACTCTTAGCAATTAGTTTCTTGGCGATAGCCCCTTTGGCCGTTAGCGCCCAATCGGATAATGTAGATATTGATGTCAGCGACAGCTGTAATATAGACAGGAACATAACTATAAATGAAAATCCTTGCCCAACAGGAAATGTTTCCCTGACAGGAAGCGGTGACGGGGCAATGTGCTGCCTCGTGAATTCAATATATAACATCGTAGACTGGATATTCATTATCTTGGTCGCACTTGCTGGCGTGTTTATCATTATCGGAGCCATGAATATAATAATCGCTGGCGGAGATTCTGGAAAAGTAGATACTGGCAGGAAATATATCATGTATGCCGCCATCGGATTATTTGTGGCCTTCATAGCAAGAGCTATCCCGAGCATCGTAGTGAACATAGTAGGATAATTAATTTTATCTAGATAAAATTAGAAATCTTCCCTGTCTTAATGACGGGGTTGATTTTTTATCTGACGGATATAGAATGTCAGATGGAATGTCGGAGTGGCGAAATGGCAAACGCACTGGGTTTAGGACCCAGCGGGGAAACCCTTGAGAGTTCGACTCTCTCCTCCGACACTTGACAAATCTGGAAATTATAATATAATTTCTGTAGAACACAATAATAAAAAAAGAATAGGGGGTGCAATATGAAGCTGTTTAGGATAATCCTGATTATGGTCCTAGCTGCCGTAGCTCTTATCGTATGCTCTTGCGGCTCAGGAAATGAGTTCGTTTATAAAGAAAACGGACGGCTCCAAGAAAAATTGGAGAATATTCAAGCCGCCAAAAAAGCATTAGAGGACGAGAATGCAGACCTAAAAGCCGATAAAAAAAGTTATAAGGCTAAAATAGAGGGACTGGAGGAAGATCTTGCCCTTGCCGCTAAAACAAAGGATAACTCCGGCGAACTGTACGATGAGGCCTACAAGAGGGGGTATAATGTAGGCCTTTCCGAGAGATCAGCAGAAGTAGCTGACGAAGCCTATGAGAGAGGTCGCGAGAAAGGATTCTCCGTGGGCTATGAAGAAGGGCTGAAAGAGGGATACAAAAGAGGTATTAATAGGTGGCGTGACCATTGGTGCGACTAGCTGCCTACATACCTACCAACTAAAACTGGCGATTTACCATCGCCAGTTTCTATTTAGCCAGCTTAATTAATTGGAAACAGTTATTTTTCTTTTCTTTTCCCTGAGAATCTTCGGGATTCTTATCGTCAGTATCCCATCTTTCATCTTAGCCATTACTTTCTCGGGATCCACTTCCGCAGGCAGTATTATTTCCCTGGAGAAGGGGCCCCAGAAGCATTCCTGGGAGAAATAATCGCCATTCTCGCTTTCAATTTTTCTCCGACATCCCTTTATTGTCAGCATGTCTTTTTCAAGAGAGATATCTATGCTCTGGGCATTAACTCCGGCTACGGCAGACTGGATAACAAGGTCTGTTTCCGTCTGGTAAATATCCACTGCCAATTGGCCTTCTTCTGATCCGGCCCATTCTTCCTGGGACGGCATCTCGCCGACGGTGTTTTCTTCTTGGATTTTTATCTTTTCTTCTTTCGATTTTTCTTTTTTTTCTTCTACAACCTCATCATCCAGCGCTATAGATTTTATCTCCATTTTTTCTATCTTAGATTTCCTTTCTTTTTTTGGCTTTTCTTCCAAAATCAATTCAGTCTCTGCCGTTTTTTCTTCGGGCTCCTTCATCCCCATTTTTTTAAGTTTGTCTATAAAAGAAACCATATTATATTCTTGATATGCTTTTTAACTTTTTTATTTTTCTAAAAGCTTCTGTCAAAAAGATCGCCAGCCCCAAAAGAATGACCAGGGGAATTAAGGCGTTCCAAGGCGCTCTTAACTCTATGATAGAGAAATTATAAAGTCCGTGCAATAGCGTGACAACAGCAAGGCCTAATAAAAGAATTCGCTTTCTGGTTTTATAAGCCGAAATGGCGATGAAGTATCCGAGGGTTCCAGAACACAGGGCGTGTAAGAAAGTGGCTCCCAAGAAGCGGAACAGCCCCAAAGACAGGATATCTGTAAAAAGGAAGTTTGGTCCCAAGGAAAAGAATATTAAGATGTTTTCTGCTCCGGCAAATCCCAAGGCCGCAATTATCATGTATATTACGGCATCCACAGGCTCGTCAAACTCTCGGGTTTTCAAGGCTTGTTCCCTTATTACCACGTATTTGAGGAATTCTTCTATAAAAGCCACTCCTATGAATATCTTTATTAAGCAAGGCAACAAGGAGTTTCCCAGCTTTAAACTATCTACGAAGTCTAGAATGCCCATTTCAATCAATACTGCGGGGAGGGCGGCAAGGAATCCGAAGAAGAATATCTTTAAGATCATTCTTACGGGTTCTGGATTCTTGTCTTTTCTCAAATAAAAAAGCAGCCAGAGAATGCTCGGGACCAGGCCGAAGAATATGTAAAGAGAGTAGTTCATTTTTTGGGCCAGTTTTCAACCATTAATATCCCGCCTCTGTTTTTAATCGGCAGAATCTGGTATATCTCTTCGGTTATGAAAGGAACGAAAGGGTGGAGCATCTTTAAGGAAGCGGAAAGGGTGTAAAGCAATGTTTTCTTCGTTTCTTCGTCACTCTGGTTCTTTGCTTTCTCAATGTAGACATCGCAAAAATCGTGCCAGAAGAAATTATAAAGCGTTCTGGCTGCCTGGCCGAACTCGTAGGAGTCTAAAGATTTGTCCAAGGAAGCTACAGTTTTTTCTAAAGCTTTTATTATTTCCTTGTTGGTCGGAATCTTCGCAGAGATTTTTTTGGGAAGCTCCATCTCTCCAGGCAATTGCATCATTACGAATCTGGAAGCGTTCCAAATCTTGTTGCAGAACTTTTTGCCCATTACGATATTGTCTTCTATAAAGCGGATATCCTGGTTTCCGGTCAAGTGCCATGTAAGCCCGAATCTCGTTGCATCCGCTCCGTATCTTTCACACAACTCCAGCGGGTCAATTCCCGTTCCCAGGGATTTTGACATCCTCTTTCCGTCTCTAGTCAGTACGGTCGGATGGATCAGCACGGTCTTAAAGGGGACGTCTTTCATAAACTCCAAACTGGAGAATATCATTCTGGATACCCAAAGATTTATAATATCTCTTGCCGTGCAGAGAGTATCAGTAGGGTAGAAGTTCTTTAGATCATCCGTATTCTTAGGCCATCCCATGGCGGCGAAGGGCCATAGCGCCGAAGAAAACCAGGTGTCTAAGACATCCTCCGATCCTTCAACTGGTATTTTGTGCCCCCACCAGATTTGCCTGGAGATGCACCAGTCTTTAATGTTATTCATCCAGTCTAAATAAACTTTTTCCCATCTCTTAGGAGCAAACTTGGTTTTTCCGGATTTCACGGCGTTTTTGGCCAATTTAGCCAGTTCGCCCATTTTAAGGAACCATTGTTCTGAAGGTATAAGCTCTATCGTGGAATTGCACCTGTAGCATTTTGGAACCTGGTGCAAATAGTCTTCAATCTTTTCCAAAAGACCCAGGCCTCGGAGATCGGCAACGATTTTCTCGCGGGCCTCTAAAACCGAAAGCCCTTGATAGGGAGCCGGGGCGTTTTGGCTCATTCTTCCCCTTTCGTCTATGACTTGTATGGCTTCAAGGCTGTGCCTCTGGCCGATTTCAGCGTCATTCAGGTCGTGGGCGGGAGTCACTTTCACCGCCCCAGTGCCGAATCCTTTGTCAACCAGCCTGTCTTCTATAATGGGTATTTCCCTGTTCGTTAAAGGAAGTCTTGCTCTTTTACCGACGAAATTCTTATATCTTTCGTCTTTCGGGTTAACGGCGACGGCAGTATCCCCGAGCATTGTTTCCGGCCTCGTTGTCGCCACGACAATAAATTCTTCTGAATCGCCGACAGGATACTTTATATACCAAAGATGCCCTTTCTCCTCGCTGAATTCAATTTCTAAGTCTGAAAGGGAAGTACGGCAGCCCACGCACCAGTTGACCACCCTTTTCCCCCTGTAAATCCAGCCCTTTTTGTAATAGTGCATAAAGGCTTCGTTCACGGCTTCGGAATACTCCTTGTCCATGGTGAACCTGGTCCTGGACCAGTCGCAGGAAGAGCCTAACTTTTTAAGCTGGTCTAATATCTTGTTTCCGTAAGTTTCTTTCCATTGCCAAACTCTTTTTATGAATTCTTCCTTTCCCAGGTCGAATTTGGTTTTTCCTTCTTTCTTTAATTCTTTCTCCACCGCTCTCTGGGTGGCAATTCCAGCGTGGTCGGTCCCGGGTAGCCAGAGGGTTTTGAATCCCTGCATCCTTTTTCTTCTTATTAGAATGTCGTGGATCGTGTGTTGGAGGGCGTGTCCCATATGCAAAGATCCCGTCACATTCGGAGGCGGGATCACTATGGTGTACGGTTTCTTCCTGTTTTTCTTCTGCTCGTCTTTCGGAGCTGGCAATTTATCCGGATTAAAAAAACCGGATTTCTCCCAGAAACCGTATATTTTTCCTTCCACCTGCTTCGGATCGTAGGATTTCGGAAGTTCCTGCATATACTTTACTTTTATCATATTCTAATTTATTATTAAATAGATTTTTGGTCCTGTCGTCTAGCCTGGCCTAGGACGCTGGATTTTCATTCCAGCAACACGGGTTCGAATCCCGTCAGGACCGCATGGCGAGCTCTTATCTGGACATTTCCAGATCAACACAACTTCGGAAAAGGAAGGAGAAGTTCCTCTACCGTTTTCTTGAAATGGTTCCGGCTATTCTGTCTTGGGGGACTTTAATCTTGGCTATTGCCTTCTCTTGGTTGCTGCCGGCCGCAGTAGCCATTTTTATTATTGTTTTTGATTTTTTCTGGCTGATAAGGGTGATTTATCTGGCCGTGCACCAGCTGGCAGGGTACAAGAAAATGAAGGAGAATATGAAAAAGAATTGGGTATTGGAGCTTGAGAATCTGCCGGGGAGGAACTGGCAGGATATTTACCACCTGATTATCCTCCCTATGTACAAGGAGGGAATAGAGATAGCAGAGCCCACGATAAAATCTCTTTTAGATTCCAATTATCCGAAAGACAAAATGATCGTAATTCTGGCTTTAGAAGAGTCGGGAAAAGATGTCTCTTTGCCGATATCTCGGGAGTTAGGAGAGAAATACGGAAAAGAATTCCTGGAGATGGCAAGCACTTTGCACCCAAAAGGAGTTTCAGGAGAACTGGCTGGGAAAGGATCCAATGTCGCTTATGCCCTGAAAGAGTCCAAGAAGATCATAGACAGATTGAATATTCCTTATGAGAATATAATCGTTTCCAACTTTGATGTGGACACCAAGCCCTATCCTGAATATTTCGGGATACTGGCCTGGAGCTTTTTAACTAATTCTGACCCTCTGAAATCCAGCTACCAGCCCATACCTATTTATAACAACAACATCTGGCAGGTTCCTGCTTTTTCAAGAGTCATTGCCACTTCCAATACTTTCTGGCAGATGATGCAGCAGGAACGGCCGGAACAATTAGTGAGTTATTCTTCCCACGCAATACCTTTCAAAGCCCTAATGGAGGTCGGGTATCCTGACAATATAGTTTCAGACGATTCCAGGATATTCTGGAAAAGCTATCTGTTTTACGACGGAGATTACAAAATGGTGCCCCTGTACTACCCCGTTTCCATGGACGCAGTTTTGGCGGACAGTCTTTGGAAGACCGCCTTTAATCAGTACAGGCAGCAGAGGAGGTGGGCTTGGGGATGCGTAGAAATTCCTTATCTGCTGTTTAATTTTTTGAAAAATAAAAAAATCTCCTGTTGGAAAAAAATAAGGCATGCTTACGTTATCTTGGACGGCTTCTGGTCCTGGGCCACTTCCGCTCTGATAATATTCTTTTTAGGATGGCTTCCTTTGATGCTGGGGAATATGGAATTTAAGACCAGCATGCTTTCCTATAATCTTCCCAAGGTCACGAGCTACATTATGACATTGGCCATGGTGGGGATGTTTGTTTCGGCCGGCTTGAGCTTATTGACCTTGCCTCCGAAACCCAAAAGATACGGCAAGCTTAAGAGTTTGTCCATGGTCTTGCAGTGGTTCTTGCTGCCGATTACTTTAATATTGTTCGGCACTTTCCCTTCCTTGGATGCGCAGTTAAGGCTGTTTTTAGGGAAGCACCTCGGATTTTGGGTTACGGAAAAATACAGGAAAAAGGAATAATTATTCTAGGTGGATTAATCTTTTGAAAGATTCCAGCCTGTCCCTTAAGTAGGGATAGGCTTTTAAGTCCGGGCTTTCTTTCAGGATTTCTGCAGCTTCCGTTCTCGTTTTCTCAACCATTGATAAGTCTTTCAGTGCCTCCATAGTAATATCCGGAATTCCCCATTGCCTTTGTCCTGAGAAGTCTCCGGGCCCCCTTATCTCCAGATCTTTTTCAGCCAGGTCAAATCCGCTGTCGAACTTCATTAAAGCCCTCAATCTTTGGTTGTTCGTCTGGGAGAAGTAATCCGTCAACAAAAGGCAGAATGACTGTTCCTGGCCTCTTCCGACTCGGCCCCGGAACTGGTGGAGTTGAGCCAGGCCGAACTTGTCCGCTCCTTCTATGATCATTATGGCGGCATTCGGGATGTCTATTCCGACTTCAATGACCGAAGTGGAAACCAGGATGTCGGTTTTCCCTTCCTTGAACTTTTTCATTATCCTTTCTTTTTTGTCCTTGTCCATTCTTCCGTGGAGCATGCCCACTTTAAACTCCGGGAAAATGTTTTTAGAAAGTTTTTCAAATTCTTCGGTCACGGTCTTCGCTTCCGCCCAGCTGTTCTTTCTCAAGTCCGAGCTGTCCGTCGTCTCTCCTATTTCTATTCTTGGGCAGATTACGAAAGCCTGCCTTCCTTTTTTAACTTCCTGTTTTACGAATTCGTAAGCTTCTTTCCTGCTTTCAGGCGGGATAATCTTTGTTATTATTTTCTTCCTGCCTTTTGGCATTTCCTTTATCAGGGAAAGATCCAGGTCTCCGTAAATAGTCAGAGAGAGAGTCCTGGGTATCGGCGTGGCTGTCATTGATAATAAATGGGGGATTGTTTCCTTTTGCTGGCAGAGCCTTGCCCTCTGGTCCACTCCGAATCTGTGCTGCTCGTCTATTACGACCAGGGCCAGGTTCTTGAAAGTGACTCCTTTCTGGACCAAGGCGTGGGTCCCGATGACCATGTCCACCTTTCCTTCTTTTATTTTCTTTAGCAGTTCTTTCCTGATTATCGCCTTGTCGTTCAGCTTCGTTTCTTTCCCGGTCATTAAAGCGGTTTTAAGCTTGTATTTCTTTAGGAATTTGGCGAAGGTTTTATAGTGCTGTTTGGTTAAGATTTCCGTCGGAGCCATGACGGCAACCTGGAATCCCGCTTTGATTGAGTTTAAGGCCGCAGCTATTGCCACTAAGGTTTTTCCCGATCCCACGTCTCCTTCCAGTAATCTGTTCATCGGCCTCTTTTTCTCCATGTCTTTTAAGGCCTGCCAGATGGATTTCTTCTGGTCGTCCGTAAATTGGAAAGGGAGGGAATTGGTAAAGTCTTTTATTAGATCCAGGTTAATAGGGACAGGAACTGATTTTTCCCTGGCCATATTCATCCTTTCTTTCAAAATAAAAAGGGAGAGGACGAATAGCTCTTCAAAAGTGAACCTCTTTTTGGCGAATTGGGCTTTCTCCAGAGAGTCTGGAAAATGGATCTGCCTTATTGATTCTTTAAAGTTCGGCAGATCATATTTCTTCCTTAATTTATCCGGAAGGGGATCTGAAAGATCCTGCATATTCCTTAATAGAGACCATAATATATATCTCAGCCATCTGGAGGAAAGCCCTTCCGTTTCTGGATATACGGGGACGAGCCTGCCTGTGTGTATGGGGTCGGATTCTATGTTTTCCGGAATCTTTTCATAAGCCGGGGCAGAAAGGTATTTGCTCCCGGGCTTCGTGTTCATTTTTCCTGCCAGAAAAACAAGATCACCTTTTTTGAGAGTGTTTACGAGATAATGCTGGTTGAACCACATTACTTTCAATTTTCCTGATTCATCAGCTACTGTGGCTTGAGTCAGCATCATCCTCTTTCTGAAGGTCCGAATGTTCTTTATGTCTTCAATCCTTCCTTTTATTGATACGGTTTGTCCTATTTCAACCTGGGATATCGGGACTATGCTGGAATAATCTTCATACCTGTGGGGGAAATGAAAAAGCAGTTGGCCTACTGTTTTAATCCCTAATCTTTTGAGTTTCTTTTGATATTGAGGGCCAACCTTCGGAAGTTGCTCTATGGGAGTGGAGAAGTTCATGTGCCCTCGGCAGGAATCGGACCTGCATCTGAAGATCCGCAATCTTCCGTTCGATCCATTAGACTACGAGGGCTTATGCCTTGAATTTATCATAATTTTAAGCTGACTTCAATTGACTTTATGCTATTTTGAAGCTAGAATTGAAGCAGTTTTGGAGGGGTCGCATAGTGGTCTAGTGCGCCTCACTGCTAACGAGGTAGGGGCTTAAAATCCCCTCGAGGGTTCAAATCCCTCCCCCTCCGCAGTTGTTTTTATTTATATCTGGAGGGGTCGGATAGTGGTTCATTCCATCGGTTTTGAAAACCGACGTCCTTTACCGGACTCGTGGGTTCGAATCCCACCCCCTCCGCCAAGATAACTTTTTATCGGCGTAATCCACACGACTCAGAACTGCTTAAACTGTAGACAAATATGAATCAAGAAGAATTCGCAAAACAAATCGCGACCACGCAAACCGACATTTTTCCTCTGGACAGGATGTTACCGCTCGTTAGTGTTTATAAAATTTTTAGAGAAAGATATGAAAAAGAACCTCAAAAGAGTACTTTTTTAGATAACAGTAAATACAAAAGATTGCGCGAGGGCTATTTTGGATTATTTGTTGCAGTCGCTTTAAATCAATGGGAGAACAGGGAACATTTTCTTAGTTTTCCAGGCACACCAGAGAATGACATTAACATACTTTCAGCGAAAGACCTCTCCACACCGAGACCGGTGTTCAACAAAATGATCTGTGATGTCAAAGAGTTCACTAATCATGAAAAGACTTTCAGTGATTTTATAGATCATAAGATTAGTCCGAAACTGAATACTTACAGCATTATCATTGGAAGTCATCGTGACATTATTGATTTTGAACCGCTCTATGATATGGTCAACAATAAGAAAACATTACCTACGTATATCGTGAGCGCACCCAATCCACTAGATTCAGATTTCAACATAGGAATGGTAACGATGCTTCTTGCCGGAATCACCCCAAAACAGTTACGAGTTGATTTGAAAGAATCCTTGAGAATCGATGGCGGTCCCATAAAAGTTTTTCAGGATAAACTGCGAGACAAACTAGTGTAGACGTATAATAACGAGATCCTATGACGTTCGACCCACGTGCCTCAAATCTACCTCTGTTTTGAAGGTCAAAAAAGTCCTATAATATTCTTATAATTATTGCATTTTAGGGTACTTAACCCGAATGTCCCGCCAAGACAATTTCTTATCGGTGCAACTCGAGTAATTGACGAGGTAGTGCGCCCCGATGGCTGAGTGCTAAAATTGAAAACATGAGCAAAACAATTATTTACGGTGTTGTGGGGATATTAGCGATTTTAGCTGTTGTGGTTTACGATGTACCAGGATTCTGGATATTTTTAGCAGTGGTAGTTCTTCTGCTCGCAAGAACTTTTAACCCATTCAGGATTTCTGTTGAAACAATCCCTCAAGGATTTACCGAAAAGAAATTCAATACCGGCGAGGTCGTCTTAAATTATGTCGAAGGCCCGGATAACGGTCCGCCTTTGTTGTTTATTCCTGGACAAATGGAGTTTTGGCAGGGATATAAACTTGTAATGCCCCATTTCTCGAAAAAGCATCATGTTTTTACTGTCGATCTTAGAGGACATGGAAGGTCCACAAGAACTCCTGGAAGATACTCTTATAATATTTGCGGGGAAGATTTAAAACTATTTTTAGAAAAAGTTATCAAAAAGCCTGCGATTATTTCTGGGCTTTCTTCGGGTGCAGTTCTTTCTCTTTGGCTTGCCGCTAACGCACCTGAATATGTGTCCGTCGCAATATCCGAAGACCCACCGCTGTTTTCCTCAATGTATCCGAGAATTAAAGAGGAAAAATACATGCATCGTCTTTTCCAAACCGCTATAGAAACGCTTGATAAGCCGGAAAGAGACATAAAGGGGTTTTTCGCAAAGCAAGGGATTCCTATAAAAGGCAAAGAAAAGCTCTTGCATATGCCTTCTTTTATAGCCAGTTACAGGGCAATAAGCCTTGAACTTAATAAGAAATTCCGTCCATCCAAGCCATACGACTTGCTTAATGCCCGGTTTGACGAAAGAGCCGGCTTAAAATTCATAAGCGAGTATGACATTGATTTTTCGAAAGCGACGATTGACGGAAGGTTGAGCGAAGGCTTTGATCCGGAAGAAACGCTGAGAAAGATTCAATGCCCCGTTTTATTGATACATGCGTATTGGTCCAGGCATAAAACCTGGGGATTACTCGGCGCATTGGACGATAATGACGTTGAAAAAATCCGTTCAATCGTAAAAGATATTAAAGTGGCAAAAGTAAATGCCATACACGATGTCCATTTGGCAAAACCGGGGATATTCATTAAAGTGGTAAGTGAATATTTAGAAGGATTGAAGGAAGAGAATAAGATTTAGAGAGTACCTAATCAGGGCGACCCGAGTGGTTATAAAAAATGGGCGCTCGCGTGAGCGTCCATTTTCTTAATGTAGTTAGAACTTAACTTTCTGTTAATTCCAGCCAGCCTTTCCTAGTTTGGGTATTGAAATGAGCCATGAAGGGCCGCCAACGAATGAATGTCTCCCCAAGGGGACTTTTTTCCGGGAAAACGCAATGGCCTTCGAGGATCCAGTCGCTATCTTGGAAGCCGAATTCCTCAGCCTTTTTTACTGCGTTAATATGTATTTCTCCCTGCCAGTTTTTTACTTTATTTCCTTCCCGGTTTTGTCCCTCGCTGTCGATCTCAAGAGTGACTAACCTACCGTTCTGCCGAATGCGACTTGGATCCAAGTCAGTGGTGGTGTCAAAAAGGGCCAATATTAGGTCCCATTTTGACGGACCATTTACTATGGAGAATCGTTTGGCTGCCATACGGCGCCTCCTTTTTGGGAACTGATATCTCGAAAAATCGGGACCACCTGCTCATACGAGTCAGGAATTATGGTTCCTTTTACTATAATATTCTATATTTGTAAAGAACAAATCTATTTCAGTTCTTAATCTGTATGCCTAAATCGTAAGAATTAAAGAATAGTCCAAACCCTCTTACGATTAAAGATACTTAACCCGATTGTCCCGCATAATCTAAAACTTTTAAAAATTCAAAAATATGATATAATTTAGCAATGCACCAGAAGTTTTTAGCAGAAAATAGATCAGATTTTTATTGTCCTGACCCAATTCATTATTGGAACCATAGTTTTGTTACCTCAAGTTCTAATAATAGTCTTGATCCATGTTTTTGTGAAATAGGGTCAGGTTGCGGCAATTTTACAAAAGCAAACATAATGAATTCTAGATTCATTCTTAACGAATTAGACATCTTAAGGGATGGTCGGTTGAATCTAACCCCCAACAATTTTTCAGGATTGGCGACATCTACTAAAGATAACCAGTGGTACTTAGTTGACGCTTGTATATCTACAAAGATTTCATCTTCTTATAACTTGGACAAATTTTATACTACTTCAGGAGCTGCTCGGGAGTCGAGTTATAAATTAGCAAAGTTCTTACCTCCAGAAAATACATATTTAGATTCTCTTACCTCTAAATATTTTGGAGGAGAAAGCGGCGTAGCTACACTCACTAGCCCATATGGAGAAATCGGAAGTGTTCTTTTTGAAAAAGTGAATAATGGTACTACTTGTAGTCATGGTCATAGTATCACGGTAAAACTTACAAATATAGTCACGGGAGAAAGTGTGGCATTGTGTAATAAAGTATTCCCAAACAGTAAACATGATTTAGAGCAGGCCGTTTGGGCGCTAGCATTCCATACTAGTTGTAGTATGATTACGGAGGATAGATGTCTCGGTGAGCCCTTCTCAGGGTTTAATTCTTTTTGCCCAAGTAGAAATGTATTTTGGAAAAATAATATAAATATTTAAATTCATGCAATCATTAAAAGATAAAATCAATAATACAAGAAGTTCAATAATTGCCATTGGTTTTAAACCGAACGCTAATCAAGTTACGATACTCGGAAGTGGATTTTGCGTAGGCAAACAGGGAGAGATACTGAGTGCTTTTCACTTATCTGCTAAATTGACCGACGAGCAAAAAGCAGGACTTTTGGGTATGGCTATGGTCAAACACGACCAAAAGTTAGAAACATACAGTTGGTTTCCGCTAGAAATAGTAGTGACTAACGAAAGGAATGATTTGGCCGTTTTGAGAATGAAAGATTATGAGAAGACTCTTTTGAAACCCTTAGAATTAGATGATTCCGAAAAAGTTGAAGTTGGAGACGAAGCATATTTTATTGGATTTCCGTATGCCGCTCAACTTATAAATGATGGTTTTGGAATTACATTGATAGCTAACAGGACAATGATAAGCAATATAAAGAGAGATGGGGTTGACCAGGATCATCCTAGAAATTGGTTAATAGTAGATGCCATAAGCAATCCTGGAAATAGTGGTTGTCCGGTTATAAGTACTGAAACAAATAAAGTTATCGGAGTTATGACAATCGCATTTAGAACCAAATCAAAGACACTTCAAGAGTTAGATATAAGGGAGCCAATGCATATTGCAGGTGCAAGACCAATAAATCTTGCAAAATCTTTGTTAAAATGACCCTCAATCTTAGGTTTTCCGTCTAGGAAAGCCCTTTTTGTTTCGTTGACAAAGCTTTTATGATACAATTAGTACAAGAAAATGTTCAACATTATTAGTTTAATATTTCCCCAGAGGTTTGTCGGGATAGACGTAGGGACCGCCGAAATAAAGATAGTGGAGATATCCAAGTTCGGGAGCAGGAA
>JBAZFF010000005.1:28878-38554 GCA_041653495.1 Minisyncoccota bacterium | reverse complement strand
TGCTTCATTATCTCTTTTGAATACAGCATATGTTTAGAATTTAAAGCTCTTCTTAAAAGGAGATATTCTCCTAAGCTTCCCGACTACGGAAGGCAGAACTTTTAACAAATAATTAATTTCCGATTCTCTAGTCCATTTCCCCAAGCTTATTCTCAGTGACCCGTGAGCTTCCTGATGTTTCAACCCCGTGGCCATCAATACATGGCTGGGCTCCAGTTTGGCCGAAGAACAGGCCGATCCGGTGGAAGCCGCGATCCCTAAAAGATCCAGCTGGACTATTATTGATTCCCCCTCTATGAAATCAAACCTGACGTTTGCATTGTTGACAAGCCTCTTTGCAGGGTGCCCGTTCAAATGGGAGCCCGGGATATCCTTCAATATCCGGCTTATCAGCTTGTCTCTCAATTTACCGATCCTTAAATTATCCCTTCTCATTTCTTTCTTAGCTATCTCGCAGGCTTTTGCAAATCCGACTATTGAGGGGACGTTGCTGGTGGAAGACCTTAAACCCCTCTCCTGGCCGCCGCCATGCAGAATGGGATCTATTTTCACTCCGTCCCTCACATATAACAGGGCTATCCCCTTTGGACCGTACATTTTATGGGAAGAAGCGGTCAACAAATCTATGTCCATTTTCTTCAAATTAAAAGGCATTTTGCCGAAACTCTGGGAAGCATCCGTATGGAATAAAACTCCTTTCTCTTTGCAGATTTTGCCTATCTTTTCTATGGGCTGCACGGTCCCGATTTCATTTGAGGCGTGGATTACGGAAACTAAAACCGTGTCTTTGGTAATTTTATTCTTTAAATCCTCTAAATCAATAAGCCCGTATTTATCCACTTTCAGCCTGTCCAGCAAGACTCCCTGCTTCTCCAGCCATTCTCCAGTCTCGGCGACGCAAGGGTGCTCGATCGGAGAAATAATAATATGCTTTCCCTTATAAGCGGAGATTATGCCCTTTAATGCCAAATTATTGCTCTCCGTTGCGGAAGAAGTGAATATTATCTCTTTGGGGAGAGCGCCCATAAAATCAGCTATTTTCTTCCTGCTTTCTTCCAGGGCCAATTTCGCCTCCTGGCCGAAGGAATGCAAGGACATGGGATTCGCAAACTTCTCCGTAAAATAAGGGAGCATCGCCTTCATTACTCTGGGATCAACCGGAGTAGTGGCCGCATAATCTAGATAAATTCTTTTCATTTTATTAAGTCTGATAATGTTATTGAATTCAAGGTCTTATTCAGAGACTTGTACAATCTTTCCCATAAGGGCTTTGCAGAACACCCCTTCTCTCTGGGACAGGAGCACCCTTTGCCCACGCATTTAACCAGATGCTTATCCTCTTCCAGAGCTGACATTATTTCTCCTATTTTTATTCTTGAAGGACTCTTAGAAAGAAAGTATCCGCCCCGGACTCCCTTTTTTGATTTTACCAATCCTGCCTTTTCTAATTTGGAAATTATTTTTTCCAGGTAATCAAAAGATATCCCTTCCGCTTTGGATATCCTGCTCAAAGGAGAAATCGCCTTCTCCTTGGCCATGTAAGTCATGGCTCTCAAACCGTATTGGGATTTTGTTGATATGTTGAACATAAAACCGACTAATCTTGTCGGCTTTATATTACCCTACTGATATTTCCTTGTCAATAAGTCAAAAATTATACTCTTTCCTGCCCCCGTAAGGGACTTCTACCTTCGGGATGTCTTCGTCGGAAACCTTCTCAATGTATTTGATTATTGATCTGATTGCGTTGTGGCTCAAAACCATCAGGATATTCTTTCCGGACTTTAAATCTTTTTCAACATATTTCTTAAAGAACGGGATTACTCTATCGTAAGTATCTTTCAGGCTTTCTCCTCCCGGGGGAGGGGTCTTAAATCCTCTTCGCCACTTTAAGAACTGCTCTTCTCCGTACTTCTTAATGATCTCTTCCCTATTTGTACCCTGCAGTTTCCCATAATATCTTTCATTCAGCTCTTCGCTGACATAAGAAGGAATATCATTTTCCGTCAGGTCGGTAAAGTTTCCCCAATCTTTCATTCTGCCTTTGTCCAAATGGATAAAAAGAGGATATTTCTTGTGGTATTCCAGAATCCTGGCCACGGTGTCCATGTTTCTGAACAATCTAGAAGTGTAGATGGAATCAATCTGGATCTTGAATATTTCTTCCGCCAGTTCCCTCGCTTTCTCTGCGCTTCCCTCGGCCAAGGGAGTATCTGCCCAGCCGTTGAACCTGTTTTCTTCGTTCCACTGCGATAAGAGATGCCTTACTAAAATTAGTTTTGCCATGTTATTGTTTTAATTCTTCTTCAATCTTTAATAATCTGTTGTATTTGGCAACCCTTTCCCCTCTGCTCGGCGCTCCGGCCATCAAGTACCCCGTCCCCAATCCGGTCGCCAAGTCGGCAATAAAATCGTCCTTCGTCTCGCCGGACCTGTGCTTTACGAAAACTTTCCAGCCGTTGGACAAGGCGTATTTCGCAGCGGTGATTGATTCTGAAACAGTTCCTATTTGGTTCGGCTTCAAAACCAAGCCGTTGCAGGCCTTCTTGTCTACGGCCATTTCTATCCTCTTTGTGTTCGTCACCAGCAAGTCGTCCCCTATTATCGTAACCTTAGACCCTATTTTAGAGGTTAAGCTGCTGAAGCTCTCCCAGTCTTCTTCGGCAAAGGGATCTTCTATGGCGAAAATCGGGTATTTTTGGCAAAGGTCCAGATAATATCTTTCCAAATCTTCCTTCTTTAATATGTCTCCTTCAAAGAAGTATTTCCCGTCCTTGTAAAAGGAACTCGCGGCCATATCAAGGACGATTCTTATTTCCTTCTGGTATCCCGAATCTTTAATCGCTTTTAAAACCGCTTCTATGGCTTCCTCTGTCTCGGATATTGCCGGAATAAAGGCCCCCTCCAACCCGACGGCGGATGAAGCTTTCCCATACTTCTCTGTCAGCAGTTTCCCGAGGCTGTGGTATATTTCTGTGGAAACTCTTAATTTTTCCTTGTAAGAATCTGCTTTCAGCAAGACCATTATTTCCTGGATGTCCAACCACCCCTTCCCGTGCAATCCCCCTTCAATAAAAAGGATGCAGGGGGAAGGCAAAGATTCTTCCATTCCGGAAATTTCGGAAATCCATTTCCATAAAGGTTTTTTCTGCAAGACGGCTCCCATTCTGCAACAGGCCAGAGATACGGCGGCTATCGCATTGGCGCCCAGTCTGGATTTATTATCCGTCCCGTCTAAGGATATTAGAAGCTTGTCTATATCTCTCTGGTTTGACACGTCCTTTCCCAAAAAGGCCGGAGATATTATCTCGTTTACGTTCCCTACGGCCTGCAAAACTCCCCGGCCCTGGTATCTTTCTCCCCCGTCCCTCAGCTCCAAGGCTTCGTATTTGCCGGTAGAAGTGCCTGAAGGAACGGAAGCTGTAACTCTTTCTCCTCCCACTTCCACCTCTGCTTCCACCGTAGGAAACCCTCTCGAATCGAGAATTTCCCTGGCTGAGATTTTTTTAATTTTAAAATCCATATCTTATTCTATTCTTTCTTTGTATTGTTTCGAAGGCTTCTGAGTCAAGATAACTACAACAAGGATAACCACTGCCATAATACATGTAGTAATGTCCCGATATATTATATTAAAGTTCAAGAACCCCACAATAATAAAATCTAGAAAACCGATAAGCATCCCGCCTAAGAGAATTATTCCCAGGCCGAGAGACCTCCTTCTCATGAGCTTGTCTTCGCCTTTTCTGCCCTGCTGGATCATAACAACCGCCATGGGGACAAAAGCAATAGCCAGCAGCAAGGACCTGAGTATACCGAAGACCAATCCCAGGGTGCTATTTCGAAAATTCCAGCTAATCGATCCCCATTCCCTGATATCAATCACGTACCCGATTTTAGTGCTCAAATAAGTTACGAAAAGGCCGAAGAGGAACGCTAAGCTGGAAATTATCCAGGGAGAAATCTTAGGGAGCAACAGATAAGAAATTAAATATCCCATTATGGAAGTTGCAATCGTCTGTAAAAAGACGACTATATAAACCGAGAAAATCAAAACATCATAATTGTCCAGAAAGAATATCCCGCTTAACGCCCTGACCAACAGAAAACTGCAAAGAAATATTCCAAAGAATGCAAACAGTCTAGAAGTCAGGTCTCTCTTGTCCCTCCAGTACTGGAACAAGCGAAAAGTCAGGATAGACAGGGAGATGGATATCATTAAATAGGATATTCCCGTTGAAGAGAAACTCATAATTTTGAAAGGTAATTAGAAACGTCCATAGCGGCGATCGCGCCTTGGCCGGCCGCAATTACTATCTGTTTGAATGAAAGATTGTTAACGTCTCCGGCGGCCCAGATTCCTTCGGTCTTGGTTTTGCAGTTCTTGGGGTCTACCACTATTTCGTCCTTCTCGTTGAACTCCACCAGGTCCTTGACGAAAGCAGTGGCCGGCTGGGATCCTATTTCGACGAAGAGTCCTGAAACCTTGATGGAAACTTCCTTTTTTGTATTATTATCCTCATAAGAAACTTCTTCCACAAATTTGCTTCCGGAAACTTTCTTTAAGGTGGCGCCAGTGATCAACTCTATCTTTTTGTTTTCTTTTACTTTCTTTTGGTTTGTTTCATCCGCCCTTACCTTGTCTCCCCTCTCTATAATATATACTTTATTAGCGTAATTGCTCAAAGAAAGAGCTGCCTCAAAGGCGGAATTCCCTCCGCCGGCTACAGCTATGTCTTTTCCGACAAAAATAGGACCGTCGCAGGCAACGCAGTAAGAAACTCCCTTGCCTATGAATTCTTTCTCGCCCGGAATTTCCAACGGCCTAGGATCCGCTCCCGAAGCTATTATTACGGCCTTAGAGCTAAACTCTCCTTCTTTTGAGATGATATTGAACAATTCTCCCGACTTGGAAATTCTGGAGACGGAAGCCGTCTCAATTTCAATAGGATGGTTTTTTAAATCCTGCTCGAATCTTTTAATCAGTTCCGTGCTGGAAATCGGACCCAGCCCGGGATAGTTTTCAATAGGGACTGACTTCCTGGTTATCTGGCCTCCGAAGCTCTTGGTCAGCAATAATGTTTTTAATTTCTGTCTGGCGGAATATATTCCAGCCGTAATCCCCGCAGGCCCGCCGCCTATTATTATTAAATCGTATGTTTTTCCCATAAAAATAATTTAAACTTTAATATATCCTAACATAATTCCGACTAACTAAAAACAGCTTTTATAGCTGTTTTCCACATATTTATTTCTCCTGTTCGTTCTGCCTCAAAAAAGCCGGGGTCTCCCAAATATCCTCCTTTTCCTGGAGCTCCTTTTCCACTTCTTCAACCTCATGCTTCACCTGCAGGCCATTTTTTCTCTCCATTTCCACTTTTACTGGGACGGCGACCGATTCTTCCTTCTTTGGTTTGGGTTTTCTCCTTTTTTTGATCGTTTTCCTCTTCTGGATTTTCGGCTTATTCTTTCTCTTTTTTTTCTCAACTTTCTTTTTCTTGAGCGCGGATTTCTTAATCGCCTCCTTTGACTTGGGCTGATCCAGTTTGAACGAGCATCCCGTGGCAAATACGGTTGTCTTTATGGAATTTGCATTTTTAGATTTTTGGGAGACGCCGAATATTATCTTGGCTTTAGCATTTGTAAGATCTGAAATTGTTTTTGATATCTGATTTACTTCGTCCAGAGAAAGGCTCTTTTCCCCCGTAATGTTCAGCAGAACCCCTTTAGCTCCTTTTACGGAATACGGGTAGAAAGGCGAACTCAGTATTTTAGACAAGAATTCTTTCAAAGACCCTTCTTTCTTCTCCGTTTCTATGGTATTCAGGTAAGCCACCCTCCCTCTGCCGTCTAGGACCGTCCTCAAGTCGGCGAAATCTATGTTTATTATTCCGGGCTCGTATATGGTTTCTATCAGCCCGCCCAGGCTCTCAGACAAGTGCTTGTTGACAATGGAGAATGCCTCCCTTAAAGGAGTGCTCTTGTCTATCACCTGGAACACTTTTTCATTCGGTATCAGGGTGACGGCATTGAGATAATTCTTTACTTCTTTTAGAGCTTCCAGGGCCATTTCCATCTTTTTCTCCCCTTCAAACTTTAAAGGAAGTGTGAATATTCCGTAGGTTAAGTTCCCGAGGGACCTGGATATTTTCGCAAAAACAGGCGCAGCTCCCGATCCCGTTCCTCCGCCCAGGCAGGAAACCAGGATGCACAAATCGTATCCTTCCATCAGTTTTTTTATTTTGTCTTTTTCAAGCAAGGCTGCCTCCCTCCCCACTCCCGCGTTCATTCCTGTTCCCAGTCCGTGGGTCAAGCTCTGGCCGAAATTAAAGACAGAAGCCTTCTTGTTCCTGTTCTTCAACGCTTGAGAATCCGTGTTGGCAATCACAAAAGAAGCCTTAGGCATCTTCGCCGCTATCTCTGAAACGATGGATCCGCCACCTCCGCCAATCCCAATAACCCTGATCTTGGTTTTTTTGACCCCGAGGTCTTCGGAAACGGCCTGTTTCTTTTGGATAACTTTTGCCTTCTTTTTCATTGTATTAGTATATAATTTAAGCATTCCACAGTCAAACTCACTCTATTTCGCATATTTTATATTTTTTTTCTCCGTCTGGAGTCTGGATTAAGATAGTATCCCCCTTCTTTTTGTTTAAAAGCGACTCCCCCAAGGGAGACTTGAAAGATATTTTATTCTTCATAATGTCTGCCTCTTCCGGGCCCACTATTTGAAATGCGTCTTTCCCGTCTTTTGAATCCAGGGAAACGAGAGATCCTATTTGGACGATTTCTTTCCCTTGTGTTTTTATTATTTCAGCCTGGTTTATTATTTCCCTCAGTTCTTTTATCCTCGCTTCCATGAACCCCTGCTCGTCTTTGGCCATATGGTATGCCGCATTCTCCTTTAAATCTCCCTGGGCAGCAGTGTGCCTTATCCTTTCCGTAACTTCTTTTCTTTTTACGTTCTCCAAATCAAAAAGCTCGCTCTTAATCCTCTCTAAGCCCTCTTGGGTTAAGTACCTCTTCATAACATTAAGTAATTATAGTAAAATAATCGTTTTTGTCTAGAAAAAAAGGCCGAGACATGGGGGACACGTCCGGCCTTGTGAGGTAAAAATAAAAATTATCTAAAGGGTTTTTCTTTCTGACAGCACGGCAGACAAAGGTCGGTCGTGGGAACAGCTTCCAGCCGCTCTTTATTTATCGGATTATTGCACTTTCTGCATAGACCGTAAGTCTTTGCTTTTATCCGATCCAAAGCGGCGTCTATCTGTCTTATTTCCGATCTTTTCCGATCATTGAGGATTTCTTCCTTGAACATTTCCGTTTTCCTAGAGGACAAATCGTTCCTTGAGAACACTTCATCCTCATTCAGGTGCACCACTTCATTCCCAGTTAAAATGTTTTTTCTGGCGAGAAGTGTGGACTTAAACCTGACCAATTCTCCCTTGGGGAGTACAGCACAAGTCGGCATAGAAACCCTTCTTTCTATTTTTTAACGGGGATCAGAATAATTTAGACACAATCATAATATCACCTCACTCTCTTTTAAAAATTTTGAAATAGCTAAAAAAGCAACAATAAAGTAAATCTACCAAACCGAAAAAGAAAAGTCAAAACAAAAAGGGGGATAACTCCCCTCTCTTGTCAGGGCTGCAGAATATCTTCCGTCCTGCCGTCTATGGAAATTATGACTTGGTTTACCGTTGGAAACTGTTTCAGGGTCTGGGTGATTTGGGATCTTATGGCCGCCACTCTGCAGGAGCCTCCAATTTGGAATCCCAATGCCTCGCTGAAATCAGCTCTTGCCACTCCGTTCTCTATGGTCAGAGACTGGATGGCCACCCCGGAATTAATGCTCGTGCCATACCCGTCTTCCTGTTCGGCCGGGGTGACGCCCTTTAGCAACTCCTCTAGAGCTGCTCTGGCCGCTGCCTGGGTTTTGGGAACTTCCCTCTCCACCGGGAACACTTCCACGCAAGTTATTTCAGGATCCAATTCGTTATTATTGAAATAGGCTTTCACCGTCATCTTCTCGGCTGGCGTTCCGAAAACTACAGGGAGCTCCAGTTTGTTGTCATACTCTGGAAGTCCGGATGGGTTATCCTTCATAAAAACAATTTTTCCGGCTGATGTCGGGGAATCTTCAAAATAAAGAGTTGCTTTAAAGGGAACAAACTCCGTCGTCATCCAATCGTCTTGGGCAGATGCTATTGCATTCCCAAGAATGTTTCCGTTGGAATCCTCTATCTTTATCGGGAAACTAGCTTCAAAATACCAATTCCCCCTTGCCTTCCCGGTTATCTCTATGGGGCTTACTACCGCAGTATTCGGTTCGGGCGAATCCACGACTATGAGCTCTGATTTGCTTACCTCTTCCACAAAAACCTTCCCGTCTTCAGTCCTGCAATAACGAGGGATAGAACCCGTAACTTCGTTCCCTGCTTCCTGGCACTCGCTAAAGTCCGTTAATTTGAAAAGCCAGTTCGGCTGGTCCAAAAACAAATAAATCCCGTAGATTAATACAATGGCTATTAACGCATAAATTATGTATTTCATATTATTCCGCATTGGTTATTTACATATTGAACATTTTCTTTGCAGCTTCCTTTTGTATTTCCCTTACTGCCTCGTTGAAACATTGTTTTATTGTATTCTCCTGGGAAGCCGTGTCCATCTCGGGGTTCAGTTTTATATCCTCAATCTCCATTTTCCCGTTAACCGTAACCGACACTCCGTCCTTTGCCACCGTTTTTCTCTCTTTTTCCAAAGCGTCTTTTATCTTTCTTAATTCGTTTATCTGCTTTAATTGGTCAAACATAGTTTATATTATATCTAATAATTCTACTTCAAAGATTAACGTGGAGTTGGCGGGTATCGGCCCGTAATCCACGCTGCCATATCCTAAGTCGCTGGAAATTGTCAGCATCCTCTTCTCTCCGACTTTCATCCCTAAAACTCCGAATTCCCACCCGTCTATAACCTTTTTCTCCCCCAAGGTAAACGAGAAAGGATCTCTTTCCAGGCTTGAATCAAATACGGTCCCCGACTCTAATTTCCCGATATAATGGACGCTGACCTCGTCTCCCCTGCCGGCAGGCGTCCCTGTTCCCTCCGTCAAAATCTCTGCTTTCAAATCGCCCTTTGAGCAATCTCCGCGAAAGAAGTCCCATTCCCAGCACATTGATCCGTCGCTAAAGGCGCAGAAGCTGTCCGTCCCCGCCTGAAATTCCACTAAAGTGAGAGTTCCTCCTTTTCCTATGCAATTCACCGCTGCAGGATTTGATATCTGCTGCTCATTCTCTCCCTTATTAATATTAAAATAAATAAATGCAGCTGCGGCTATTAATATTATTAAAGCTACAATGTACTTTTGTTTCATGTTTTTAAAAAATAATTATGAATTTTAAATCATGCTGTTCCCCTTTCCCAAGAGAACGACTTTGGGCTTTATTTCCTCGTCCGCCAGCTCAAACCCCATGATGATTATCTCATCTCCCTTTTTGGCCAAATAGGAAGCTGCCCCGTAAATCATAATTCTGCCGGAACCCGCTTCTTCTTTAATCATAT
Organism: Minisyncoccota bacterium; assembly: GCA_041653495.1. Lineage (GTDB taxonomy): Bacteria > Patescibacteriota > Minisyncoccia > Minisyncoccales > RBG-13-42-11 > JBAZFF01. Next base: position 28,984 of record JBAZFF010000005.1, on the reverse strand, counting down.
ACGTCTCAAACCTGGATCCGTTACTGTTGTCTGCCACTAAAACCTTTTCTCCCGCAAGGAAGCCTGCTTTTTCCATTAAGCTCGCATCTACCCCTATGCTCCCCTC
>JBAZFF010000005.1:0-28868 GCA_041653495.1 Minisyncoccota bacterium | reverse complement strand
GGCCTTGTGTATTTTAGACCTTAAAAAGAATCTCATAATACAAATATCTTATCAAAAATATGAGTTAAAACAAAGGGGGACGGCTAGAAGCCATCCCCGCTAAAAAGAACTAATTGCCGAAGAGGTATTTTTCCGTACCGAAGATAATGCTTTACGGCGGAAAAAACATATGGGCCTCTCAGCTCTCCGCGGTAGTACATATTCTCTACCTCCGAGAAAGAGAACCATCCGACATCAAGCACCTCAGGACCCGGTGTAGCAACTCCGCCTATTATCTCTGCGAAGAACACCACTCCGAACATATGCTTATTCCCGTGTGGTCTCTCCGAAAGACAGATGAAATGAGTCGGACGCACCTTGAGTCCGGCTTCTTCCTTCGGCTCCCTGATGGCGGTCACCAAAAGAGTTTTATCGTTTTTGTTCTTCTCCCCTCCGGTAAACCCCCACTTGCCGTAACATTTGGGGTTTCCTTCTTTAACCAGAAAGAACTTTCCTTTTTCTTCTATTAAGTCTGCCGCGGCTCCCACAAGGGGATCCTTGATAAAATTGAATATGTCGCCTGTCATAAAGCCTCCTTATCCCAAGCAATCCGAAAATAACATAGCTCAAATATCCGAAAGTGTCAAAGTATTGACAATTCCGGAAAATAGAGTATAATGGTATCAGACAATAAGTTCAAGTATACGTAATCGAAGTTTTAAATAAAATTAAAGCGTAGAAAAGTAGAACGGCTTAAGGTCTCAAAGGGTCGTTTTACTAATCAATATAACAAACCAAATGGATTTCGATAGAAATTCTGGAAGAAATTTTGCTCCCAGACAGATGATCCAAGGTGACTGGAAATGTTCAGAATGTGGATGTGAGATAAAAGAACTCCCATTCGAACCCGCCGCCGACAGACCTATCTACTGCAAGGAGTGCTGGTCAAAAAAGAGACCTCAGAGAAATTTCAACCGCTAAGTAAAACAACAAAAAAGTCCGCAGAAATGCGGGCTTTTTGTTTTAATTACTGTCTTTCCCGGCCAACTGGCCGCAGGCCCCGGCAATATCCTGGCCGAAACGATATCTTTGAGTGACTGCCACGCCTTCTTTCTCCAGTATTCCTTTAAATCTCTTGACCGTGGAGGCTAAAGAAGGCTTGAAATCGCCAGTCGGGTTATAGGAAATAAGATTTACAAAATAAAGGGGCTTTTTCATTAATTTAGCTAATCCCCTGGCCTCTTTCTCGGAATTATTCACGCCTTTTATCATTACATATTCAAACATCACTCTTCTGTTTGTTTTTTTAATATAACTGTCCACCGCATCTAAAATGTCCGAGATCGGATATCTTTTATTCACTGGCATTATTTTTGACCTAAGTTCATCCGTGGGGGCATGGAGAGAAATGGCCAGATTAATCTGCAAACTTTCCCGGGATAGCTTTTCTATCCCTTCAATAATGCCGACTGTAGAAATTGAAAAATGCCTGGCCCCTAAGTTCAATCCGTCTTTGTCGTTCAATATTCTTATCGCGCCTATCACGCTCTCGTAGTTTAGAAACGGCTCCCCCATTCCCATAAAAACAATATTATTGATCTTTTCCTTGTCCTTCTTAATCTTGCGGGCCCAAAATAAGACTTGGTCGATAATTTCTCCGATCTCAAGGTTTCTCTTGAATCCAATCTTTCCCGTGGCGCAGAAAGAACAGCCGAGGGGGCAGCCGACTTGGGAAGAGACGCAAATGGTATTTCTGTCCTGGTGGCGCATTAAAACAGTCTCAATTCTCAATCCGTCCTTTAAAAGAATAAGGGCTCTTTCTGCATCTTTGTCTTTGGAAACGGACACTTCTCCAAATATTTCAATCGGGCATTCTTTATTCAGCTTTTCTCTCAGCTCTAAGGAAAAAACAGTCGCCTCCGACCAACTTGAGATCAAATCTTGGAAAATGGCCCTCTTGGCTTGGTTAAGGCGATACCTCGGTTCTTTCTCGAATATTCTTTGAAACCTTAATAAATCCATAATAAGATTCTAACAGAAAATCGCCCAAAGGGCGACTCGTGTTGTCTGGGGCTATGGAATAATTTAGGATGACGCTATTTCTTTATAACAAAGCTTCTAGCGCTTTCGGAAAAATCTTCTTTGTACTCATCCCAGCTGCTTTTTACCGTGTTATACGACATTACCCAAACCTCGGCATCATCACTCTGGACAACTACTATTAAAACTTTAAAATTTACTCCCTGCTGAGTCATTTCCGCCTCTATTGCGCGAGTAGGTTTCCCGTTAATCGTCAAACTGTTTTCATTTGTAAAAATAATGCCGGGAACAGCCGTTTGCAGTTCGCTTTTGACGGAAGACATATATTCGTCCATAGTTTTACCCTGGAGTAAATCGGAGCTTACTGCGAGATAACTTTTAAAATTAATCGCCTGGGCGGCCGCGTCTCCAATATCCTCATTCATATTGGCTGCCATTGCCGTAACTTCAGCCATTGTATTTTGCGTTTTACTCCATCCAACGGGAAGATCCATGGAAAAATCATCCGTCACTAATTTGTTTCTCTCTTTAGCAGCATCATCCATTTCTGTTTGGTTGTCCGCCAATAATTCATTCTGATCGCTGGCTTCAGAAGGTTCATCGTTTTGCGGAATATCTTCTGGGGGAACAACGGATAATTTATTCTTGTTAAATATATAGAATCCTGCGAGAATCGCCAGGACAATGATTAAAATTACTGAAATTAGAACTATTTTTTTCATTTTTCTAATTATTTATTATTAATTATCTTTCCCTATTCTACTAGAAAGTCTCCCAAAAGGCGACTTACATTAGCTATGAGAATTAGAAAACGTTAGAAGCTGCTTAATGACGGTCTAACAAATTATAATAAAGTGTTTTCTTTGAATTTTTCAATATCTTCTGGTAATAAAAGTCTTGATAAGTTGGCATATTTTTGTATGCCCAAAGATGGAGCATGGGCAAAACCAACATATTCTAGTTTCTTCTGCTTGTATTTAAGATAACAAATGGCGGGAATTAAATCCGTATCAGAACTCACCAAAATAGCTGTATCGTATAAATTATCTACTGCACCAACAATCAAATCTACGGAAATCTTTACGTCAGTCCCCTTTTCCTTATATACGTTCCCAATAGGCATAATCCTACCTCTTTTTATAACAAAACCATCTTTTTGAATATTCGTGAAAAATTTTTGTTGCCCAGTTACAAGATTTTTACTCTTTTCGCTTCCATCAATATTTCTGAAAACTCCAGTATAATACCTTTTTGAAACAAGCACTCTCTTGTTGCTAACTAAAAAATCTACAAATGATTTAAAATCAAATTTACTCCCTTTAGGGAAACTCATTTCTTGATCCTTTAAATAACCATAAAAGTTACTCCCGTCTATATAAACCGCAACTCTTTCTTTCTTGTCAATATTATTCATATAAGTTGATTATACTCTTGTTCCGAACAAAAAACTACCCTTGCCGAAGCAGGGGTAGTGTTCATATTGTCTTCATTATAATCCTTATATTCCTGTTGTCAATGCCCTTATAAGCTCTCGTAAAACTCTCCATCTATCCTCTGTCAACTCTTGTAAACTCTGCTGTGAGGCCCGGTCTGGAACCAAATTTTTAAGGGGGAATTTAGCTCTTTTTTGCCTTCTTTGTTGATGTGTATCGGTCTAATTAAAACGAATTACATGCTTCTCCGTTAAAGCATTTCCCTTCTCCGCAATCACAGTGCTTAACCTTATGTCCATAAAGCAAATGCTGGAAGAATCCTGGCGGACAATCGCAAACTCCTACAGAACAATCATTCGGAAAGTTTCCGCCCGACCTCCAGCACCACCCTATCTCCACGGTTCCTCCAGAGCCAAGACAGGCTTGTTCTTTTCCCGTTTCTTCTTCGGAAATTATATTAGCTTGATAATATAAATATCCTATTCCTAATGAAATAACTATAATTGCTGCTATTATAATTTTTTTAATCATATATACGTTAATATTTTGTACGAAAAGCGACCTTTTGTAATTAGCTGTGAACCCTGGTCTGGAACCAGTTATTTAGAGGGGAAAACGGATGATTTCCGACCTCCATACTGACGCGTCTCGGTCAGACCCCTCTTTTTATATAAAAATAAATTCTTTATTTATGCTTAATCTGACTATGTTTCACTTAAGACAAAAGTCCATAAATCTTTTTCCGAATTCGCTTAGGACTATGTTCTCATGGAGCCCACTTCCTTGTCCGCCCAATGCTATAGATCCTAATGTAGCCGTAACTATCCCCCATGATTTTAATTTATAAATAGCTCCCTGTATTATTGACCCCTCTACGCCAGGGCTACTAATTGACAATGAGTCAATCGCACCAGGTTGTCTGCTCAGAAGCTTCATTATATCTATCTCCAACAAGGAGATATCGGCTAAGATATCTAAGAAATTCTTACGCTCATCATAATTTCTATTAACGGGTTGGATCAATGTATTCTTAAAATAATTTTTGAACAATTCCCTCTTCTCAATTAATGGTTCTCTTTCGATTCTCTCATGCAGATGTTCTATGATCGCTGATAATTCATCAGGATTATGCTCTTTAATATCTTTTATTTTATCCTTGATCAAGTCAATTTCCCCCTTAATCTCTTCGTAGAAAGTCTGAATCCTCTCGAACTGTCTCTTTTGTTTACTACCGAAATAAAGAGTAGCGAGTGAACTCCCAACATATGGTACAGCTTCTATTAACGCCTGGATGGCTAATTCTTTATCCATTTATTCATTAAATTAATCAACCACGGCTCCCTTAGGAGCTAAGGACTCTATGTCTAACTAATTACTAATTCATTCAGCATTTCATTTTCTACATTTTTCCAATTACCAGACCAAGTGATCTTGAATCCCCTACTATTCTTAGGCGTATTTTTGCTGTATAGAGATATCTTGATCTGATATCTACCCGGCGTTAGACAATCCCATTGAGAGTAGAATCTTTCTGGGAATTCGAAAAAGAATTTGTTTAGCCTCTTCTCTCCTTCGGTTATCAATCTATATACAGAGTCAGGTTCATTATTTGGATAATGAATTTTTCCTATATCACAAAAAATTTCTCTGCCAGGCTGTATTGTAATATGCTTCTGGCCCTCTGGACCAGACCATTTTAGAGAAACTGGAGAAAAACCATTAAATTCTTTTAACTCCCCTGCAGCATTCTCCTTCCAGATTTTTTCAATTACAGCTTCGCACTGCTCTGCTTGAATTTTTCCATTATTTACGACTTTAAATCTAAAATAATAAACTGGAAAATCTATCCCCGGCCCTCTCATTTGCGTCATGTGACAAAAAGGAGGTTGATGAAGAAAAATAAAGTCTAATTTTGCAGAATAAAATTTGTCCTTCCAATTTTCGATAACATAAGGAGCTAAAAAAGCCACTCCAGCTAGAAGTAATGTTGTTATTATCAAGACCGTGTCGCTAACGCTTAAATTCATAATAATCCATACTTAATTATAACTTATGCTTTATTATTAAAATCCATATCAAATTTAGAGCTCGCTTCCTCCACAAATCCATCTATAGTCGTGAATAAATCAGTAAAAGTTCCACTTAAGGCTAACTGCAATAACCCCTGATGGTTCGGAGCTAATATTTCTGCAACTTTTTTAGCAATTATTTTAACCCAATTTTCATCAGTGGCGTTCTTGACCAAAGGATAATACTCCTTATATCTTTCCTGCAGTAAATCCTCAAATATTTCTAATTCAATCTTATTATTAAGGAATCTATATTGATCTTTAAGCAATTTATATATTTCTATATAGTAATCATCTAAGATATTAATTTTATCTTTCTTTGAAAGGAACAAGGACAATGGTATATGACAAACGAATATTTCAGCGATAAGCATCTCTGTAAGTTTCCCTTCTTTCATCTCAATAGCTCCCATGGCTTGCTCCTGGAATAGTTTTTGACACGTATCTCTATTTTTATCCTCAACAACACTCCCAGATAGAGTAATTCTAGCTAAACTATTAATGAAATCTTGGATATGTATCTTTCCCATTTCTATTAAATATTTATGCCTCTCGGTCTCTCGATACTAGCACTAGACTGCTGCGGGCAATGGGACTATGTTGGAACCTTTTTAAAACTAACTTAATCTTCTAAGATACGCTTGAGCTTGTCTAGTATCTCTTGATTAAAAGGATCGTCAATATCTCCTTCATCTACCCATTCATAATATTCAAGACTAGTAGTGTTCTTGCTAATTGAAGTAAAAGTATACTGAACATGGTAATTACTATCCTTTTTATCCCAGATAAACATTTTATTTTTTTCCCATTCGCGCACAACATATTCTGAACAGTTTCCATCTTTATCTTGATTTCTATAAATACTCCCTTTCTTTGCTGGCCATTCATTAACTTCTTCACTAATAATTGAATTTATCCATAAAGGAGTATTTTTAGGATTAGTTGTAAAAGCAAAAACAACTGGAACTGGTCTATTAATTTGAATTATTAATTTATTCTCTTGCATAAATATTATTAACCAATTTTATTTGCTGGGGCTATGGGACTATGTTAGAACCTCTTTAACTCAATCTTCTTCTGTATAAATGGAGAGAAGAATCCTTTGTATTTTTTTCGCAGCGCCAATTTCTTCCAATCTTTTCCAGTAATTATCTTCCGGCAGTTTGGCGACCCGCAATTACATTTCATGTTCTGATTTCCATCATAGAACATTGCATAATCAACGACTATTTCTTCTCCCTTCTTAATGTCTTTTATCGCGATTATGCTCAAGTTATTTTTAAAGCCAGTATTTGGGCTGCATGAATGATTTATAAATATCTCTGTGTCATTAAATTCTTTTTTTGAATTATGGCCGACATAAAGATTGTCATCTATCCGAAGATAATCATGAGGTCGCATACCAAGCTTTTCTATCTGTTCTTTTGTAAGAGAGTGACCTTTCTTAATAGCAAGGACCTCTCCTTTATGAATTGGTTTTATTGCGAAGAATCCCAATCCATGGATCTTACTTGGTAATGCCTTTTTTGTCTTTGGAGATGTGTAAGACTTCATTTTCTTACTTTGCTAGCTGTGATCCCTGGTCTTGAACCAGGTCTTTAGAGGGAAAATTAGCTCTTTTTGGGCACCATATCAACGCGTCTCGGTCAGGGTTATTCTTTACGAAAACGTCCAATTATTGATTCACAAATACTTCCGGCAGTTTTGGCCCAATGTTCATCAATTTCTCCTCCTTCTTCCAATTCTTTTTTTAGATGCACGAAATTTCTTAAATCTCTAATAACGTGAATTTTATGATTTTCTATCTCTGAAATGTCTCCCTTTTTGTAAGCAACATCAATGGCCTCATAAAAATCTTTTGAGCCAGAATGTTTTTCCATTAAGATAGCCTCAATAATTGACCCGTATAGAATGGTAGATGGTTTCCACAATGAATTCTTTAAACAAATTCTAGCAGATCTATAATCTCTTTGTAACAGAGGCGTTAACTTTTTATTCTTTACAAAGTCAAAAGTTCTGCTTGCAACCTTATCTTGCATCGTAGGATCTTTTGAAAATAAATCTTTTATAGATGAACTGACTTTCTTCTTCCATTCGTCTGAGGATAATTTTGCACCAGGAAAACGCCTTAAATATTCTGCTGTAGACAGCCCATGGGTTTTAGTAATGTGTGCAGCAAGAATGGGATAACTCTTTCCGCATCCTGGAATTCTGCACTTAACTTTTCCTATTTCTGTTTCAGACATATCTCAATTAATTTATGCGTCTTGGTACTCCTCGACACTGAGAGCTGACTACTGGCTTTACGGGACTATGTTAGAACCTTTTTAGTCTCCGAGGCAAGCTCCTGTCTCGGAACTGGTACAGCATCATAAACTTCTTTAATTGCAGTATACTTGAAGACAAGTCCTAATCCTATGAACTCTATAGGAAGATATTTCTCATCTTCTGCTTCTCCCGTTTTTTTAATTTTTGTAAACCCTAGTTCTTTTATAACTCCATCGCTAATTATCCCCAGAAGTTTATATTTTCCACCTACCTCAACAAACACAGGGCTACCACTAGACCCTGGGAATACTTGTGCATCTATTAGTATCTGTTGTTTTCCTTGAAAATCAATATCTGGAATGCTTGCTATTATTCCACTCCTCATAATTGGTAAAAAATTCTTCTTATCAAAGAATCCAGTTGGATATCCAATAAATACCACCTTTTGTCCACAATGAATAGTTGATAGATCAAAGTCAATGAACTTATCTATTTCTATTGCTCTAACGTTCAGTGTAATTCCAGGTTGATTGAATGCTGCAGAAATATTAACACAGGCTATATCAATGTCTGGATTTGGATGCTCGAAGTAGTTTACGCTAGATTTATTTATCTTAAATCTAAAATTACTAATTTTTTCCAATTTATAACTGCCGTCTGCGTCTTTATTGTGTAAAGTTATTTCAAAATGATTTTCCGCATTATCAGCGACCTTCTGGTATTCCTCTCCCCAAAAAACATGCTTATTAGAGAATAGTATGAATTTAGCTCTTCCATTTAATGTGGGCTTTTGCAACAAAAATCCTGTACCCAGTATATTACTACCTGTATTCTTTATTAAAACGGTATTAAGAAATATCTGTTCTTCAAATTTATCGAATTTAATATCCATAAATTTCTTAAGTCCAAGACGGAGACGAATTGGCTGTGAGCCCCGGCCTAGAACCAGGCTTTTAAAAGAAAAATTAGACTATTTTAGGGTGTCTCATTTACTCGTTTCGGTCACCTGTTCTTTATCAACTTTTGATTTATCTGTTGTCTCTCTAGCTTTTGCCACTCGACTAGGCATTATATAAACATAATTAAAAAATTCCTCTAAAAATGATTGAGCTTCGCTCGCTTTTTCGGTATCAATGTCTTTAAGATTGTCATCTTGAGGATGTGCTCCCCAATTGCCAAAAATACGTATATTGTGTGCCCAATCCTTAATATCCGTGGTTAAACATGTTAATGCAGTAATCTGTTCTATTAAATCTTTGCTGGGATCTGCGCCTAAATTTAACATAGCTGATTGTAAAGACCTCCTAAACATTGCAACTGCAGCCCTATAACATTTATTCTGTAAACAAATAACGCCTTCTTTAAAGTCTACTAAAATATCTTCAGGTACGACTTCTTCGAATCTACTTAAAAAAACGATATCTTCCGTAGGAAATTTATCTAGCCATCCCTGAAATTCTAATTTTTCTTCGGGTCTATATTTATCTTGTTCAAATCGAGCAGTTTCGAGAATAAGTTTTTTACAAGGAACACATCTAAATGTTAAATAATAAGTAATATCTCTATTTTTTTCTTTTTGTCCCTCTAAGAAAAGTAACTGAAAATGAGCTTTTGCGCCACAATGAGGGCAGATATCAATGAAGTCTTTTACTGCAGCCTCTAAATATGTCTTTGTTTGCTCTCTATTCATATTATTATTTAATTTATAATTTCAATAGCACAACTAAAATGGAATGTCTTTAGTGGTAAAATATTTAATTTCACTAAAATTAAATTGAACACCTTTTTTCTCAAGTGCCTGTCTAATATTAATAAATTTTTCTTGCTGGTTTTCATCTAAATCGCAATAAAATTCTTTCCATATAGCAAGAGGCATTTTAAGTCCTAAAGATCTTTTAAATAACTTATCAAAAAAATTAACGGCATTGGAAGCATCTAAAACCTGATTAAATGGTCCGGAACTAATTTCTAAATTCTCCTTTGCCGCTTTAAGTATGTTTATTATTGTTTTTGCAGAAAATTTTTCTATGAAAGGGGCTGTTAATTTCATTATTTTATCAGAATCTGCCCATGTATTACTGTTTCGTAATTTATCAGCAATAGCTGATTCAACTCTCTGTAAATAAGTACTCTGATCAAATTCTTTAACTTCCTTCTGTACTGCCTGCATTTCTGAAGATGTAGTATTGGGAAGAAATTTCAGATTATCAAACCATTTAATATTACCAGAAAACTTTTCTGCAAATTCATTCGTTAAAAATGGATTAAACACCTTTTTACCGCTAACATCAATACACCAATCAGTATAGTTTTTAGTGAAAAAATATAGATATGGTTTTCTGATGCTGTTATTGGAAAAATATTCTAATAACAATTCCCAAATATACCTATCGCAATCTTTCTTTACTTTATCGGTTTCTAGTGGAGGATTACCTTTTGCAACCCTCATCCTCGTGGCCGACATAGCATTATTAGAATCAGGAATAATCTTACAAATTTTAACAAGGCGGTTTATTGTTTTCGACGATTGACCTCCGATAGTAGTCAATCTAGTAACACGTCTATTATTTTCTTTCTGTATAGATTTAACTTTTTGTTCAATCGAACCTAATAACCCCTTAACGCCTTTTAAGCCTTCTGCGTCACCGAGTACTATGTCTCTAAGGTTCGTAAACTTATTTATACTAAGTGGCTTAAGCCAAGATGTGAATCTATTACGATTTATTTCATCAATAACCTGTTGTGGTAGTAAAATCTCGTAATTATTATCAGATAATTTTTCTAAAATAGGTAAAACTTCCTCACATAAATCCTTGCTAACAAAAACACCATGAAATAAATTAGTATCAATAAAAATATATTTTATTTTTTTATTCTTTGAGGTTTCCATAAAAACTTACCCGTCTCGGTCTCACTCGATACCGAGAGCTGACTGCTGCGGGGACTCTATTCGAACTATAGCTTCATTTTATATTCAAAACCATCTATTTTCCAGTTCGAATCCCGGACGGGTCAACTATTCTTTATTAACATCAGCTTTTATCAACTTAACTATTTCTGGAAATCTTGGAATATTAAAATGTCCATTTTTGCTCTTGTATATAATCATATGAACGTTACTGCTTAACTTCTTTCTGTATTTCTCTGCGTGAAAAACAGGCACAACATCATCATCTTTCGAAAACAAAAGATAGATATTTCTAGAGTTTTTTTCTATAAGAGATAAATCATTCTTTAAAACAAACCCGCCGACTAAATCTTCTTCTGGCAAAGTGTTATCAAAGGGCGGGCAAACCATATAAACCGATAAGGCTTTTTTTGATAATTTATTTTCAGAAAGATATTTTGCAAGGAAAATCCCACCGAGCGAAGAACCTATTAAAATAAATTTTCCTTTTAACAGAGAAAGATATCTTTTGAATAAAATAGCCCAATCTCTGTATTTGGCATTGTCTTGAAGTGGCATACGAGGCGCAATAACTTCAAAGTTTCTGCCTAAGGCCTTTTCTAAATATCCAGGAGCCCAATAAGTCTTTTTACTTGTAGAAACTTCTTTTGTTCTTAGGTAATTCAAATAATCCTTCTCGTTTTTGAAAGTCATCCCGCCATGTATTACTAGTATTTGGATTTTTTTCATATATTTATTTCCCGAATAAAGTTCTATATCCCGGACGGGTACCGGAACGGGACGTCCGAGACCCGTTACGAAATTACGTTCAGAATGACCTGTCTCGGTCTCACTCGATACCGAGAGCTGACTGCTGGGAGGGATGGATTCGAACCATCGTGTCAGGTTCCAGAGACCTGAATCCTACCGCTAGATGACCTCCCAATGAATTAATATTGCCTGAATCTTATCAATTTCTTGGCTTTAAAAACTTCTTCTTTTCTGGAAATTTGAATCTGATACTTGCTTTCGTGGGGATGGAAACCAAGTATTTCTAAGCCCTTATAAACATTCTGTTTGAGGGATTCATTCTTATTCGCAAACAGAAACTTATAAGTGTATGTAGGTCTGTGAATACAGAAGCTCCCTTCCGCCTCGTACAATCCCCTTAAATATCTTTTAAGATGATTTCTGTTCCTTATAATCCAACGAGGTATTTCTTTTACCAGATTTCCCCTCGCCCCGGATGGAATATCCAATCTTTCACTTATCTCTTTCTGGTATATTTTTATGTCCACGCAATTAGACGTTTTGCGCTTGGACAAAGAAGGTTTCTTTTGGAAAATTTTCGCAACCAATTTCGAATACCTTTCTATAAAACCAGTGTTTTTTGAATTAGAAACAATAGTTAAGAGTTCAGTTCTCGGAAATTTTCCTATATAGCCATCTCCCAAAACAACACCGATTAATTCTGCCAAGTCACCGTTCTTTTCAAGCTTTGGGAACTTATTCCTAATAATCCCCAACCTTATCGCCTTCTCTCTCCATTTTTTGAAATTATCTATCTTCCTTGTTTTAAAGGTTCTTGATATCTTGGCAACGCTAAGATTACTCTCTTTTATGCAACCCTTATTCCAAGGCTCCGGTCTTTTTCTCAGGCTTCTTCGCCATCTTTTATACCTCGGATCGGTTTTAGGCAACAAATTTACTAATAAGGGAAACTTGTTCATTATCCTATTGTAGCAAATACTCTAAAGTTTGCTACCATTAGACGATCCCGCAATAACTCTAAACGTTCAAATGCTTCTTAACCGCCAATACGGAAGAAATGACTCCCAGTAAAACACCTACTCCGATCTGCAAAGCCAATATCCACAATATATTCGAAACAAATAAAGAGAATATGCTCAAACCCGGGAATATTCCGTCCATCGTTCCGTCAAACAGCCAGGTTGCAGCTCCGAATAAAACCAGGCAGATGAGACCTGCGAATACTCCGGCTATTATTCCCTGGGCCAAGAAAGGCCCCCTGATAAACCAATTTGAAGCTCCAACCAACTTCTGTATCTTAATCTCTTCCTTGAAATTGTAAATAGCCAGCCTTATGGTGTTGAACGCCACTAGTATCGCCACTAAAGACAGGACTATTGAGAATACGATCCCCACATTAGAAAAGGTGCTGGTCAGGGAAAAAACCTTGTCTATTACGGGCTCCCTCTCCTGATAGTCTATCTTCTCTATTTTCGTCTGGAAGACGGAGTTCTCCAAAAAAGAGGTTATTCCGGCGTACTGCCCGAACTCAAAAGCCTTGATGTTCAATGAAGCCAAAAAAGGATTGACTCCCACTTCCGCCAGAGAATCCATCAGGGTCGGGTCTTCCGCATGCCTTTCCACAAAGCTTTCCAGGGCTTCTTCCTTGGAAATGTAATCCACTGCCTTTACTTCCGGGATCTCGGCGATCTCTTCCCTGATATCCAGTATATCGTCCTCCACGGTGTCATAATTGAAATAGACGGAAATATCAACCTTGTCCTCTATGGAAGCCACGACGAAATCCGACACTCCGTGGAACAGGAACAATGAAGTAAAGACCGAAATGGCCATTATCAAAACAAAGATATTAGCCGCTATCATGCCTCCGTCCCTGAAAAATGAATGCCAGCCCGATTTAAATATTCTTTTTACGGAAGAAAAAAACATAATTTACAGCACGAACCTGCCCACCTTCTCGTCCCTGATTATCTTCCCGGACTGCATAGTGATCACCCGCTTGCCCAAGGAATTGATCACGTCCTTGTTGTGGGTGGCCAGAATGACGGTGGTTCCCAGTTCGTTTATCTTTAATAATAATCTTATTATCTCCAATGTATTATAAGGGTCCAGGTTCCCGGTGGGCTCGTCCGCCAGGATTATCGTCGGCCTGTGGATCAAGGCTCTGGCAATGGCTACCCTCTGTTTCTCCCCTCCCGACAGTTCTGCCGGAACGTTATTGGCCCTTGAGGTGAGCCCGACAATATCCAGTACTTCCGCCACGTCCCTGCGTATTTCATCCTCGGAAGCTCCGATAACCTCCATAATATAAGCCACATTTTCGTAGGTGGTCTTTGTGGGTATCAATTTATAGTCCTGGAAGACCGCCCCTATTTTCCTTCTCAAAAACGGTATGTCTTTGGGCTTTACCTCGCTCAGATCCTGCCCGTTAAAGAATATCTCACCGCTGGAAGGCATCTCTTCTTTCAGCAATAACTTCAATAAAGTGCTCTTTCCCGCCCCTGATTTCCCAACCAGAGAAACGAATTCTTTCGGTTCTATTTCAAAAGAAATGTTGTCTAGGGCGGTTAACCCCGCTAAAGGGTATATTTTGCTTACGTTCTTGAATTTAATCATTTTTCAATTTAGTCTCGGCTATAACGAATTCTTCTATATCCCCGTCTAAAACCTTTTCCGTATCCGCCGTTTCCACCAAGGTCCTCAAGTCCTTCACCATCTTGTAAGGATGGAGGACATATGAGCGGATCTGGTTCCCCCAGCTGGCCGAAACAGCTTCTCCTTTTATCTGCTTTAATTCTTTCGTTTTCTTTTCCTCTTCCAGCTGGTGGAGCTTGGCCAGCAGAACTTTCATGGCCCTTTCCTTGTTGTTCCCCTGCAGCCTTTCAGACTGGCAGGAAACGACTATTCCGGTGGGCAAATGGGTGATTCTTACCGCGGATTCCGTCCTGTTTACATACTGCCCTCCGGGGCCGGAGGCTCTGTAAGTATCCACTCTGAGGTCTTCGGGATTTATCTTAACTTCCTTCTCGTCCTCTTTCAATATTTCCGGCAGCACTTCCACAAGCGCAAAGGACGTATGTCTCAAAGATTTGGCGGAAAATGGAGATATCCTTACCAGCCTGTGCACTCCGTTCTCCTTCTTTAACAATCCGAAAGCGTATTTCCCTTTTATCTCCAAGGTTGCAGATTTAGTCCCTATCCTACCTTCAGGCCCTCCGGCTTCGCCGAAGGACTGCTCCAATATCTTTACCTGGAAACCCTTTAAAGAACAGTACCTTTCATACATCCTTAAAAGCATGGTGGCCCAATCCTGCGCGTCCTGCCCTCCCGCTCCAGAATAGATTGAGAGTATGGCGTTTCCCCTGTCGTATTTCCCTGACAAGAAAACCCTGGTTTCCCACTTTTCCGTTTTCTTCTCCAATTCAGAAATCATTTCTGACAGAATTTCCTCGTCTTTCGATTCTCCGAGCAATGATTCAAAATTATTGAATTCCCCTTTCAAGGAGGAAAACTCCTCAAATTCTTCCTTTAAACTGCTCAACTCCTGGCTTTTCTGGGGAGCTGATGCGTCTTGCCAGAAATCAGGCCTTTTAGTTTCTTCTTCAAGTTCAAGTATCTTTTTCTCCTTATTCCCTAAATCAAAGGCAGTCCTCAAGCTTGAGGATTTTAGTTCTTAAGTCTTCTGTTCTTTCTAAAATATTTTTCATTTTCTCTTAAATAATATCAAAAAACACCCCCTTAGTAAAGGAGTGTTTTCAAATGTCTGATGTTTTCCCGACTCTCTGCCTATTCGCAAATTACAGTTCTGAGATCTTGAATTCTTTTCGGGCTTCGTATTCTGCCTTTTTCCCCTCATTCCACTGCTGAACCGGCCTCAAATAACCCACAATCCTGGAATAAACCTCGCACTTCCTAAAATTGGTGAGGCTTGGATTCTTAGAATAGCATTCGCTGCACTTGAAAACTCCTATTTTCTCCCCGTTTTCTTCGTACTGGAGCAAGACTCCGTTCTTTATCTCTTCTCCTTCTACTTCTATTTCTTTTTTGCAGTCATGGCAAATTTTATCCATATTTGTTATTTAAGATTGTAATTAACCTTTGATTCATTATACCAGAAACTAAAAAGGCCACAAAAGGCCTTTTAGAATGAGCCAGAGGTGAGATTCGGACTCACGACCTACTGTTTACGAAACAGTTGCTCTGCCGCTGAGCTACTCTGGCGAGCGGGATACCGGAATCGAACCGGCGCTCTGACCTTGGGAAGGTCACGTACTGCCACTATACTAATCCCGCGATTTAAAATCCAAAGAATCCTTTTATCCTGTCCCAAACGCTTTGACCCTGGTCGGATTCCTGCTCTGCTTCCTCTCCGGGCAATACCACTACCGCTTCCTCCCCGGGCTTCTTATATCCCTGCTCCCTTAGTTTTTCTTCCCAATAGACTGCTTCCTCCGCGCTAATGAGTCCCTGCTCGTACTTATCCTTAACTTCTTCCAGGGCTGTTATCTGCGCTTCCAGGCTGGCGATTTCCTCTCCGAGATCCGCTCTTTTCTGGGTTATCCTTACGTTTGAAACCACCAAGAAAGTCATGGCTCCAAAGAAAGCTATCCCCACTATGACGGGGAGAAACAGGGACTGGAACCTGTCCTCTCTTTTATTTTTTGTCTTATTTGTTATCATAATCTTATGAATTCAAAAGCTTTAAGAATCTTCTGGATTATAGTAGCTTCCCTGGTGATTTTGAGCATGCTGGTCTTATCCATGGCTTCTCTCTTTTAGATGCTAACATAATCATTTTGATTTGAACATCTCCATGAACGTCTTGGAAGGAATCTCTATCCTTCCTCTTTCTTTCATCATTTTCTTGCCTTTTTTCTGCTTTTCCAAGAGCTTTCTCTTTCGGGTATAGTCTCCGCCGTACAGAGGAGCTATCACGTCCTTCCCCCGAGATCCTATAGTGGACCTGGCTATTATGTCGGCTCCAACAGCCGCCTGCAAGGGGACGGAGAAAAGCTGCCTGGGCAAGACTTCCTTCAGTCTCTCAACTATTCTCTTTCCTTCCCTGTAGGCCGCATCTTTCCTAACTATTTTAGACAAAGCTTCTTCTTTCTTTCCGGCAACCAATATGTCTAATTTCACCAATTCAGCCGGCCTATACCCCGTAATCTCATAATCCATAGAGGCCAATCCTTGGGTTACGCCTTTCAAATCATCATAGAAACCCGTGATTATCCCCTTTAAGGGAGCTTCGTACAGGAGCATGACTTTGTCCGTCCCGAAATACTTTGTTTCCAGTTGCTTCCCTGAAAGTTCCTGGGTGAGGTCGAAAACCCGGCCCATGAAGCTTACCGGAGCCATTATTTCCAATATGGCCCAGGGCTCCTGAAACTCCTTCGCCGCCCCGGGTTCGGGCCAGTCAGTCGGGGAATAAAGGAATGTTTCTTTTCCCTTCTGGTCTACTGATTTGAAAACGACTGAAGGGGAAGAAATGATCAGATCCATTCCGAATTCCCTCTTTAGCCTTTCTGATATTATTTCAGTGTGCAAAGATCCTAGAAACCCGCACCGAAATCCCCTGCCCAGAGATTCTTTCACCTCCTGCTCAAAGGTGAAAGAGGCATCATTCAGCTTAAGCTTCTCCAAAGAAAACTTAAGGTTTTCAAAGTCATCCGGATTCACGGGATAGACAGAAGCAAAAACAACCGGCTTAGGCTCCCTGTATCCTGGAAGCGGAGAGGCATCGGCATTCTTGGATATTGTGTCCCCGACTCTCACCTTTCCGGTTTCTTTTATTCCGGTAGCAATGTATCCTATCTCTCCGGCCTTCAATTCCGGGAAAGAAACCATTTCAGGATTAAAGACTCCCACCTCTTTTGTTTCTCCTCCCTGGCCGGCCTGGAGAAGATAAAATCTTTCTCCGAGTTTGATGCTCCCTTCCATGACCCTGACATAGGCTATTATCCCTTTGAAAGAATCAAATTTTGAATCAAAAATCAAAGCCTTGAAAGGGGCGGATGCGTTCCCTGCCGGGGACGGAACTTCTTTGATGACGGCTTCCAAAACCTCCTTTACGTTGTCTCCCCTCTTTGCGGAAATCAAGAATATCTCGTCCTCTTTCACCCCTAAAAGCTCTGACACGTCCTTCTGCGTTTCTGCTATCTGGGCCTGCGGGGAATCTATTTTATTGATTGCCGGAATCAAAACCAGATTGTGCTTCCTAGCCATTTCCAGATTGGAAAGGGTCTGGGCCTGTATGCCTTTTGTAGCATCCACCAGCAGGATTCCCCCCTCAACAGCGGCTAGCGACCTGGAAACCTCGTAAGAGAAATCAACGTGCCCCGGG
Source organism: Minisyncoccota bacterium (assembly GCA_041653495.1). Classification (GTDB taxonomy): domain Bacteria; phylum Patescibacteriota; class Minisyncoccia; order Minisyncoccales; family RBG-13-42-11; genus JBAZFF01. Next base: position 11,078 of record JBAZFF010000005.1, on the reverse strand, counting down.
GTGTCTATCAAGTTCAAATCGTATCCTTGATATGCCATGCGGCAGGGGCGCATCTTTATGGTAATGCCCTTTTCCCTCTCTAAATCCATGGAATCTAAGAACTGCTCCCTCATCTTCTTAGGGGGAATTGTTTTGGTTATTTCCAAGAATCTGTCCGCCAAAGTGGACTTCCCGTGGTCCACGTGGCTTATGATTACGAAATTTCTTATGTTATTCATTCAGTTTCTTTAACCTTCTCCTAAAGATCCAGTACAGGGCTGCCAGTTGCAATATGGCGGAAAGCGCCATGGCTAAAGGCAATCCTATTATCTGAATTCCGGCCAGATCGTCCAGTTTGAAGAAATTAACGCAGAACCTCTGGAAAACATTGTCAAAAGAAAGCAGCCGGATGAAAAGATAGCAGAACCCCACATTCAGAATCATTGCCATTACGCTTGTCTTTGCGGGAGTCTTTGTATCGCCAATAGCGTAAAATGCTTTTGTAAGGAATAAATCCAGCGCTCTTGCAAAAAGGCCGAAAGTGAACATCCCCAGGCAAGCTGCCACCATTTTAGAATCAGTCGCCCCGAACTTCCCTACGTTCAGAATAATCGAAACGACCGGCTCTCTTAAGAAGAAAAGCAAAATGCTTGCGGGAATTATCAGATATATTATCTTTCTTGAAGTTTCCGAGAAAATGCGCTGGAACTTCTCTTTCTTTTCTTTGGAAAAGGCCAGAGCCAACTGCGGGAAGGCCGCCGTGGAAAATGAAATCCCGGTAAGTATCAAAAGAGGCCTGCTCAAACTTTCTGAAAGGCTGAAGACAGCCAGCCCTCCGGAAGCCAAGGTGGAGGCTATTGCCGTAACGACGATGAAATTAATCTGCGAAGCGGCCAGACCTATTGAACGCGGGATGGTGAGAAGGGCCATTTTTTTAAACCCGGGGTCTGATAATTGGAAAATATTCTTGTATTTGAATCCGACTTTAAAAAGCACGGAGACCTGGACTATTAAGTGGAGAAATGCTCCCAAAGCCACTCCCCAGGCCAGGCCCGGCAGCCCCCACATCGGGACAAACCAAACAATGCCTATTATTATCCCTAAATTATAAAGCACCGGGGAAAGGGACGTAATAAAGAACCTTCCGAATACCTGGAGGACGGAAGAAATAATGTTGCTTGTCCCTAATAATATGGGGCTCAAGAACATAATCCTGGTCAGTAAAACCACAAGATCCCTTTTCTCGGGAGAGAATCCCGGAGTGATTAGAGCCATTAATTGGGGGGCGAATATAGCCAATATTATGCAGGCTGCAATCAAAAAAGAGATTATTATATTAAAAACATTTGAAAAGAATCTCCAAGCTGCCTGGCGGTCCCTCGTCAGGTACTCGCTGAACATCGGAACCAAGGCTGCCGAAATCGATCCCATTATCAAAACCATTGAAACAAAATCGGGAATCCTGAAAGCGGCGTAATAGATGTCCAGCTCGTCACCGGCCCCGAATCTTCCGGCTAAAAGCCTGTCCCTGAAAAGACCCAGGACTGCGCTAACTAGGCTAGAAATCCCAAGTATAAGAGCGGCTGTGGTTACGCCTTTTGTCTGGAGATTAAGTATCTTCATTTTACTTCCCTCAATATTCCCATCGGAGTCTGCTGGTTCGTCTGGCCCAGAGGATTATCCTTCAAGGCCTTCAAAAGCAGTTTTTTAGGCACATCTTTGGTGCTTCCGACTACCCAGGCTCCCATATCGCAAGCATCCACTATGGCTACGGGGATATTGATTCTTTCCTCTATGTCTTTTGCGACTTTTCCTGCATTCAAAGGAATCTTGCTGGCCCGGTTATTGTAAGGAGGAATAGCATAAGCTACGGGACCGTCTACCCCTCTCGCCTGGGGGCCCGCTACCCTGTAAAACATTCCCTTGAAACCGAAGGACTTGGTAATGGCCGCCGCAAAAGCCGCAAGTAGTATTCTCGGCGCACCGACTTCTTCCACAGCCAATTGCATAGTTTCAGCGGATCCCAATCCTATTCCGTAAGGAGATTTCGTCACGAATTTGACTAGGAACTTTGCCAGCTTCCCCGGCTTTATCTTGTCCATTTCATAAGCCCGGCCTTGCGTTATAGATACGCATTTTTCTCCGATAAATAAAACATCTCCTTTTTCTAAGTGGGGCTTTGCGTATTTCTCAACTACGTCTAGAATATTATCTGTCTCCGTGACCAGATGGGTCTTTACGGGGTACCTGGCGTACTTCTTTCCGCCGATCTCTATTATTAAATTTTTTCCTTGGTTTGCAGTTAGTTCCATAATGTACTATTTTAGCAGAAAAAAGCCCATTTGACAAAACCTGAATAACTGTTAAAATTGTAATATCTTAGCAAGCTGGGTGATTGCTCCACAGAAATGCGGAGAGGAAAGTCCGAACACTCTCTCTAAAATGAGATAAAAAGGTAGCGGCTAACAGCCGTCCGCAGCAATGCGCGAGGTGCGAACAGAGACGCCGAGGTCCGAAAGGGCCGAAGTATCCTTCGGGATAACGCCAGTAGTAATATTGGCCTGAAACGGCTAAATCCTTACCGAGTGCAAGAACAAGTCAAAAGGTCCGGCTTCAACTGGAACTTTTGTGAAAAGTGGTTCGCAGGATCTAGACAGTAATGTTTAGACAAGATAGATAATCGCCTTATAACAGAATTCGGCTTATAGGCTTGCTAAGATACAAAAAGACACCCCTTATAGGTGCTTTTTTGTTTTAAATCAACGTCTGTACTTTTCTTTCTCCGTCTAGAGCCTCGTTTACCAGCCGGTCAGCTTCCTTATTTTTTTCCCTGGATATCTGGGTGAATTTTACTGATTTGAAATCAAGCTTCAGGTTCCATACTCCCAGAAACAGGCTTTGGATTTTGGAATCAAGTATTTTGTACTTTCCGCTAAGCTGTTTCACCATCAATTCGGAATCGGATTTTATTTCCAGTTCGGAACTTAAGGCTATTTTCTTTCCAAAGAGAGCTTTAAACTTATCAAGGGCGAAAATCACGGCCCGGTATTCGGCTTCGTTGTTAGTAAGGCTGTTTCCCAAGTATTCCCCGTATTCCTTAAAAGACTGCCCCTTTTCGTTGCAAAAGACTATCCCGGCTGCGGCCTTGCCCGGATTTCCCCGGGATCCTCCGTCCGTGTATATCGTTATTTTCTTCATTTTAATTTTTTGTAATTGTTAATCAAACATTCTCTGAACTTCTCCAGGTTCTCGTTTTTAATTCTGAACCCGGAAGCCTGGGGATGCCCGCCGAATGTAATCAATAATTTGGAACATTTCTTCATCAGGGCCACGCTGTCTAATGTCTTGGAGCATCTTACCGTTCCCATGCTTTCCTTCTCCATTTCTTTATAAATGAAAGTTGGCTTAAAGTGCTGGCTTACCAGTATGGAAGCGACTGAGCTTATCAGGATTGACTCAAAATCCTTATCCCCCTCAAAGATAATCGGGTCTGCGTTCCCCTCTATCTTCTTTTCCACTTTCTCAACCATTCTCTCTATTTTCTTCCTTATTACCTTATGCTTCTTTAAAAGCTTTTCAACAACTTTCTGGGCCTCTTTCAAAGAGGATGTGGTCAACAACCTGTAGGCTGCAGGAAATCCCTGTTCTACGTCCCTTACATTCAGAAGCGATATTATCTTGAATATCTTATTGCTCAATTCCAGCTTCTGCTTAAAGAAATCTTTTGCCCAGAATATCCTGATCCCCGGCCTTAGAGAATCTTTTAATAAAGGGGACCCCTCTTCTATAAAATACCTGTTATCCGCCTGCTTTGGCATCATGTCGGCTATCGTGGCCAGGGCGGTGAGTTCCATGAAGCTTCTCTTTAATTCTCCCTTTAGATTATCCCTAAGCATCTCTTCCGCCAGCTTATAGACCAGCCCCACGGCCGCAAAAGTCTTGAAGGGGTATTTGTCCCCTTTCTGTTTGGGATCCACTACTATGTCGGCCTTGGGAATCTTTCCGAGTATTTCATGGTGGTCTATTATCACCACGTCAAACCCCATCTTCTTTGCCAGAACGACTTCTTTAAAATTGCCTATTCCTAAATCCATTGATACTAGCAAAGCCGGAGAAAGATCTTTAAACGACTTCAAGGCGTTTTCGGTGATGCCATAACCGTTTTTCTCCCGGTCCGGGAAATAAATGAGGGAAGCTTTGCCACCCGCGCTCTTTATAGCTTCCTTCAATATTATAACAGAGCTCACGCCGTCTAAGTCCGCATCTCCGTAAAGAATAATCCTTTCTTTTTCTTTTATCGCCTTTAGTATTCTTTTGGCCGCCTTTTTAAGGTTCTTTATTTCCATTTGTCCAATGCCGCAATTCCGGGAAGCCTTTCTCCGGCCAGATAAGATATCATAGCCCCGCCTCCGGTTGATAAATGATTAAATTTCAAAGACAGCCCCAGGGAGTTTATGAATTCCACGGTTTCTCCCCCTCCGACCACGGAAAAAGCCCCGCTCTTTATAATGGACTTCAATATAGCTTCCGTCCCTTTCCTGCATCCTGCATCCTCGGTCTGGCCCAAAACGCCGTTGAAGAACACCGTCTTTGCCTTGAGGATCTTTTCCGTAAAAAGGCTGACGGTCTTCTCCCCGATTTCCTTGCCGTCCCTCGTTTCGTCTATCGGAGCCACTATCTTTCTGGGATAATTGAGGTAAATATCCTTTTCCTTTATCTCTCTTGCTATCAATCCTCCCACCAAGACGAAATCTGCTATTTCCGACAGTTTGTTTATAAGTTTGGCTTTCGTCTCCACTTTGGCTCCGCCGACGATGGCAACCAGGGGCTTTTGGGGACTTTTCATCATTTTCCTTAAAACTCTTATTTCCTTTTCCAGTAATAATCCGGCAAAAGAAGGAAGATATTTCGTTATCCCCGTTATTGAGGCATGACTCCTGTGGGAGGCGCCGAAAGCATCGTTAACATATATTTCTCCCAGTCTGGAAAGTTCTTTGGCGAACTTATCCTTGTTTTCTTCCTCTTCCTTATGAAATCTTACATTTTCCAAGAGGGCCGCCTGCCCCGGCTTCAGTTTCATCACCTCTTCTCTTGTTTTGTCCCCGACGCAATCTGAGATAAAAACAACCTTGTTTTTCAATCCTCTCTGCAAATATAGAGCCACGGGCTTTAGACTGAGCTTCTTGTCTTTTTTCTTCGGATTATCCTTGGCCTCGGGCCTCCCTAAATGGCTTATTAAAATCACTTTGGCTTTCCTAGAAAGCAGATATTCTATCGTAGGCAAAGTTTCTTTTATCTTATAATCATCTAAAATAGCCCCTTTCTTTGAAAGAGGCACATTGAAATCGCATCTTACTATGACTCTCTTATTCTTTAGGTTGGCTTTCTTGAGGCTCTGCATCTTTTGGCTTTTCCGGAAGGTCTTCTAATGATTCTTCCAGTGTTTTCTTTAATTCTTCAAGATTGACTTCTTTTCTCTTGGGCTTTTGCTTGTCTGTTCTAGAAGAGAAGGATACTGTCTCTTTTTCGATGACTTCTTTCAACGATGACGGCTCCGGTTTCAAAAGGACCGGCTCGGTTTTCACGGGAATCGGTTCTGCTTTCAAGACCGGATCTACTCTCGGAGGAGACTGTTCTAATCTTTCCTGCTTTATCTTTTTCAGACAGGCTTTGCAATAAACGGGACGGGTGCCGTCCGGGGGAAAAATAACTTTGGTCCACCTCCCGCAGCTTTTGCATTGGGCGTCATACAGGGTTTGCTGAGATTGCTGTTGCGGAAACTGCTGTTTTTGGGGAGAGGGCGCTTCTTTCGCATCCATAGTCCCGGTCCATCTGCTTATCTTCTCGTTTATTATGTCTCTGGGCGTTCCGTACCTTTCCCTCGAGACTTTGATTATCTTTTCCCTGTTGGAGACATCAAGCATCGGCAAAGGCGGCAACGTTCTGGCGGAAAAAGCAGACCCGGATATTCCGTCTATCATTAATTTAAGATAAATGTTGTACTTTGGCAAATTGACCAGATCTCCGGCTAAGAATTCAGGGGAAAATTCCCTTTCCAGGAATTCTGCGTCCTCTGCCCCCACTCTGAAGGCAACGAGAGTTCCTACATTTCCGAAAACAGCATCCCTGACGGTTTCTTCCATCTGGGTTATATATTGGTGCCCGAGGGTAAGATCCAGCCTGTATTTCCTTGCTTCAGAAAGTATATTGGTAAAAGATTCCGTAGCAAAGTTCTGGAACTCGTCCACATAAAGGAAGAAGTCTTTTCTCTGCTCTTCGGGTATGTCCACCCTGGACATGGCCGCCAGCTGTATCTTCGTAATTAACAAAGCCCCCAGCAATCTTGAATTGTCTTCTCCGATCCTCCCTTTTGACAGGTCCATTATCAATATTTTTCCCTTGTCCATAATTTCCCGCATGTCTATGGTGGACTTTACCTGGCCTATGATATTCCTTATCAAGGGAGCTGAAATAAACTGCCCTATTTTGTTCTGGATGGCGGCCGTAGCTTCCGTTTCATATCTCTGGGTGTATTTGGCGAACTCGTTCACCCAGAAAGATTTGACCACGGGATCCGTAATCTTATCCACCACTTTCTTCCTGTATTCGGGATCCGCCAGCATTCTGTTCACTCCCAAAAGAGTAGCTCCCGGATACTCAAGCAAGGCCAGGATGCAGTTATTGAGTATGTATTCCATCCTGGCAGACCAGACGTCCGGCCAGATTTTCTTAAATACCCCCATAAGCCCCGAAGCCACAAGGTGCCTGTGCTCAGGGTCTATACTCTCCATGATGTTAAAAGCTATCGGGAACTCCAAATCGGCGGGATTGAAGTAAATCACGTCGTTCACTCTGCTTGAGGGAATATAGTCTAAAAGCTCTTCGGCTGCTTCTCCGTGGGGATCTACGAATCCTATGCCATGACCAGCCTGGATATCCTGTATGGCCATATTCTTAATGGCTACCGTCTTTCCCATGCCGGTCTTTCCGATGACATACATGTGCCTTCGCCTGTCATCGAGTTTTATGCCGAATTTCCTCAGCTTGTTCCTAAAAGTTGTCTCCGCAAAAAAATTGATTTCTGACATGTATTAATCCGTAGGTAAAATGGAAGGGCCTCCTCCTCTTTTTGACTCTATTCTGCCAACGCTAGGCGCCGGGGCTGCTCCTTTGCTCGGGAAATGAAAGAGGGAAGCTATCTCTTCCGTATTCATTATAAATTGGGTCCTGCCCGGAGATTTCTTTGGAAAATTAGCCGACCATCTCCTCACATAGTTCCTGAAAAGCCTCCTGCATCTGAGATACTGCCTTCTTGGCTTCAAATAGTTGTAAGGCAAAAACCAGCTCTTGTGTATTTTAGTCAGCGTATCTCCGAAAGGATATATGGAATTCAAGTTCACCGTATTATATCCGTTAAAGTAAGCGAATGCCAGCCTGAAATTCGGCTTAAACCACACGTCTCTCTTGCCCAGCCAAATGAACCTTATATTAGTCTTGAAACAGGGTTTGGTCAGTTTCTTTTCTATGGCACTCAAAATCTCCCTTTCTCCAGGAGTCAGTTTCATTTCGGGAGGTATCAATTCTCTTTCTTCTTTTTTCTCCTCCCCCACCTTCCCCGTAATCAGTATTTCTGCCCCTTCTCTGATTATGGATTTTGCTTTTACTTCCTCGTCCGGCCTTCTGGCTATTTTATCTCTGAGCTTTTGCCCCTCCTTCACCCAGGCGGACAAATTGCCCTCTGCCCAAGGTTCTCCGGAAATCTGCACCCAAAGCTGGGTCCCGGGAACCACCTTGTCCATTGATTCCATGAGAGTTGCGATGGGATCGACCTTCCTCTTGTCGTCTTTCTCCATTTCAGTTTCGAACTGAGGATAGGTTTTAATGGGATAATGATCGTCCACCAGCATGAAATAATCGCCTCCCCACAGGTCCCAATCCTTATTGGGTATATTCTGGGGAACGTATTTCGTGTAATCCTCCGCTTCGGATATTTCAGCTTCGGGATACTGGGCATAAATGCTGGCTTCTATGGCCTCCCTGTAAGAAACCAGGGCTTTTACGTAAAAATGGACGTTTCCGTCTATGGAAGCTATTTCAAAGGAAACGCCTGTCTGGTACTGCCCGTCTATCCATTTTTCCCACCAATCAGGAGGCTGGTAGATAGCGGCGTGGATACCGACCAATACGTGCTCCATGGCCCTTATGGGCTTTTCTATCTCCTTAGGGAGTTTAATCTCAAGAATGATGCTCTTTTGGGCGTTGTCCCAGATCTCCTCTCTCCAGAACTTATAGAAGAAAAGAAACGGCTTCCAAAGCAAAAATGGCAGGGGGGCCCACCACCAATTAGATAATACCGCCCCTATGTTCTCTAGGAGTATATAGATCTCTGTATAAGACATATGTTAATTAGCTGGTTCTGATATCGTAATACCCTCCAGAATCCCTTAAGAAATATTTCCTATTACTTAAGTTTAACAAAATTGTGTTCTCCTTAACAATCCTTTTCTGCTGCACCTGCTTTATTATTTCTTCCTTGGCTAAAGGCTTCTTGTTCTGTTTCAGAATATCCCTTATCACATCCTTTACAAATCCTTTCTCGTATCCCCATTCATTCAAAGCGTATATTCCCCTGCCAACCAAAACGAATCTGGCGTCCTTTATCAGTTCATTGTGCACCGTCTGGGGCAATGCGGCCGGGATCAGCCCTGCCACTTCTTTGAAATGGAGGGGTTTTTGGCTCTTTTTCAAAACTATGTAGGCCTTGTCTTTTATCCTCCTGGGATTTATCTCCGGCCATTCCTTCAGCCCGTAGAATCCTTCCTGATTCTTGAGTATGTTCTTTGAGATTTCCAAAACGGATTCCAAGGTATTTTGGTTTACGGAAACGGCTTTGGAAATATCGAAAAGATTTAAAGGCTTCTGTTCCTTCTTTATGCAGTCATAAACGTCTGAAACCACTTTCTTTGCAAAAGAGAAAGATTCCTTGCCTATCGCCCAGAAAGGATGGAATTCTTCCGTCTCTCCGAATCTCTTAACGTCCCTCAAAAGGCTGAGCAGAAAAAAGATGTGGCTCTTATCGGTGGATAAATCTTCAAAAATAACTTCTTCTTTCTTGACGCCGCCCGCTTTGTTCAAATAATTCTCTATGGGCCTGAAAATGTCTTTTTGTTTCTTGACTTCCGGCTGCAACCTCAAGAAAGCGTCTGCTTCTATCTGGCGGACCCTTTCTCTGGTGATTCCCAGCTTCTTTCCGATAACTTCAAGCGTTTCCCTCTGGGTCCCGCCCAAGCCAAACCTGTGAGAAATTATTTCTCTTTGCTTTTCGGGAAGCTGCTTTAAGAATTCTGAAATTGTTTTTGAGTAATCCTTTTTCATATTGGATATTACATATTCTGTCATTTTTTAAAGAAAATGTCAATAGGTCTTTTTCCCAAGCCAGCTGACCAGGACCGGGCCGGCTAGAAATATCCCGGAAATTGTCCCGGCCGCAATGCCCAGAATCAGAGAAAGGGAGAAGTACTTTAAAGTGTCCCCTCCGAAGAAGAAAATTGCCACCAGTGGCAGCAAATACGCAAAAGAGGTGCTAAGGCACCTGCCCAGGGTCTGGTTTATGCTTTTGTTGACTATCTCGCTGAAAGTCGGATATGATCTTTTTATCGTGTTCTCTCTTATCCTGTCGAAAACGACTATGACGTTATTTATCGAGCAGCCTATTACGGTCAGAAGGGCGGTGATTACCGCTATTGAAATCTCCACGTTGTATAAGTGTCCCAAAACGGCTAAAACTCCCAGCGGAATCAGAACGTCGTGAAAAAGGCAAAGCAGAGAAGACAAGGCATACTGCCAAGATTTTACCGATCCTTGGACTTTCTTGAATGCGAAGGCTATATAGATGATTATTGCCAGCAAGGAAACTATGACCAAAGTCATTGTCTTTTCCTTCAGCTCTTTTCCGATGACCGAGCCCACCGATTCAAAACGCTTCTCCTCAATATCGTCCTTCCCCAATCTCTGGACAATCTCCTGGTGTACGTTTTCTGAAATATCTTTCGTCCTGATTATTACCCCCTTCTCCTGGGCGGGCTGGACGGTAAACTGGCCCAAGTCCAATCCGGCTAATTTCTCTTCTATTATTTGATTGTCCGGTCTTTCTCCCTTGTACTCTATTTCCAGAATGCTTCCCCCTGTAAAATCAATCCCAGGCTTCAATCCGAAGAACGCAATGCTGGCTATACTGGCTATGCTTACGAACGCCAAGATGGTGAAATAAACTTTTTTATATTTCAGGAAGTTGATCTGCATATTATTTCCAAAAGAATTTAATGTTTTCCATCTTTGTCCCCTGAAACAGCCTTAGGAAGTTCTTTGTGACAACGATCGCCGAAAACATGCTGAGCAGGGTGCCTATAATCAGGGTAAAAGCAAATCCTTTTACGAAACTTGTGCCCAATCCGAAAAGTATCAAGGCGACAATCAATAAGGTGAAGTTCCCGTCCCAGATGGCGGGCCAAGCTCTTTTGAATCCTTCCTCCAGGGCATTCGCGAAAGTCTTTCCCTGTTTCATTTCTTCTCTCATCCTGGAAAAGATAAGGATGTTCCCGTCAACCGCCATTCCTATAGACAGGAGAAATCCTCCTATGCCGGCCAGGGTCAAGGTAACCGGAATCAATTTAAACAGGGCTAAGTTCAAGATAGCGTAAATTACCAGGGCCAATGAAGCTAAAAGTCCGGGAAGTCTGTAAAAAATAACCATAAAAACGGTTACGGCTAGCAATCCGAAGATTCCTGCCATCAAGCTTTGTTCAAGGGAAATCTTCCCCAGGGAAGGGCCTATTGATTGCTGCGATATCAAGGTGATAGGAACGGGCAGAGCTCCTGCATTTAAGTTGTTGGCCAAGTCCTTCGCCTCCTGTATGGTAAAGGATCCCTCTATCTGGGCGGTTCCGCCCGATATTTTGCTGTTTACGACCGGGGTCGAAACCGGATAACCGTCTATATATATAGGAAGAAGCTTGCCCACATTGTTTCCCGTAATTTCTTCAAAAAGGTCAGCTCCCTCTCCGTCAAACTGAAGCAGAATAAGAGCCTCTCCCGTTGTC
>JBAZFF010000004.1:0-44951 GCA_041653495.1 Minisyncoccota bacterium | reverse complement strand
TAATTATGACTCACTCCAAAGTTAAGAATTTCACTAAATCAAAACTCGAACTAAAGCTTCCCTACCTCTTAGGAGTCCAGAAAGATAACTGGAGGCTTTTTTGGGACAGGGATTTAAGGGAGCTGTTTCAGGAAGTGTCCCCCATAAGGGACTATGCCGGAAAGGAAATGGAGCTTTGGTTTACAGACTATAAGCTGGATGTGCCCAAATATAAGACTGATCTCGAGGCAAAGAAGAACAACGACTCTTTTGAGGCCTCCTTGAAGGTAAAAGCCAAGCTGGTTAATCTGAAGACCAAAGAGATAAAAGAACAGGAAGTCTTTTTGTGTGATTTCCCCCTGATGACAGAGAGGGGGACTTTTATTGTGAATGGAGTTGAGAGAGTGACTATTTCCCAGCTGATCCGTTCTTCCGGAGCTTTCTTTACGTCCCAGAGAACCGGAGGCAGGACAACTTTCGGTGCCAAGATTATTCCCAACAGGGGAGCCTGGCTGGAATTTGAAACCGAAAGCTCCGGGGCAATTGCCGTGAAGATAGACAGAAGGAGAAAGGTGATGGCTACCACTATTTTGAAAGCTTTCGGAGCCGGAGATGCAGACTCTATTAAGAATTTGTTTAAGGACGTTGATAAGGGGGAGGATATAAAATATATAGAAGAGACCTTTAAGAAAGATACGGCCGTAGACCAGGGCGAGGCTTTTGTGGAAATATACCAGAGATTGAGGCCCGGAGACCTGGCAACTCCCGATACAGCCAAGGAGCTGATAGAGAATATGTTCTTTAATTTTGAGAGATACGACCTGTCTAAGGTTGGAAGATGGAGAATGTGGCAGAGGCTTCCCCAATTAAAGAAAAAGAAAAACGAGGATGAAATAGACACGAAAGACAGAGTTTTGACATTGCAGGACGTAATAGAGGTGATGAGAGAGATAATCAAGTTGAACAATACCCCTGGGGCAAAGCCCGACCAGATAGACCATCTCGGGAACAGAAGGGTCAGGACTTTGAACGAATTGATGCAGAACAGGCTGAGGGTGGGCTTAATGAGAATGGAGAGGATAATCAAAGACAGGATGTCCACTCTGGATATTTATACTCTAACCCCCAACCAATTGATTAACCCTAGGCCCTTTATGGCCGTGGTGAAGGAATTCTTCACGTCTTCGCAGATGTGCCAATTCATGGACAATGAAAATCCGTTGGCCGAATTGGAACATAAGAGAAGACTCTCGGCCACGGGACCCGGAGGATTGACCAGGGAGAGAGCAGGGTTTGAGGTTAGAGATGTGCAGCCTTCCCACTACGGAAGGATTTGCCCTATTGAAACTCCCGAAGGTCCGAATATCGGACTGGTGGGGCACTTGGCTTCCTACGCCAAGATAAACAAATACGGATTCTTGGAAACTCCCTATTTCAAGGTGGAGGACGGCAAGGTTGGGTCAAAAGTAGAATATTTCAACGCTTATCAGGATGAGCAAAACAATATAGCCTCAGGATCTGTCCCCTTGAATGCGGATAGGAAGATTGTTCCGCAGAGAGTGGAGGCCAGGATAAAGGGAGAAGCGGGAATGATTGATAAAGATAAGATAACTTATGTGGATGTGTCTTCCGAGCAGTTTATTTCAATCGCCACTTCCTGCATCCCTTTTCTGCAGAACGACGATGCTAACCGCGCTTTGATGGGATCTAACATGCAGAGGCAGTCAGTGCCTTTGATCAATCCTGATCCTCCAGTTGTCTCAACCGGGGTGGAGGACATAGTGGCCAGGGACTCAGGCCAAGTTGTATTGGCGGAAGTGGACGGAACCGTTGCCGAAGTTGATGCAAACCACATTGTAATAAAGCCCGCCAGCGGGAAGAGCGTTACTTATGAATTAAGGATTTTTATCAGGACTAACCAGTATACTTGTTTTCACCAAAAACCCATTGTCCAAAAGGGGCAGAGGGTCAAAAAGGGCGATGTCTTGACGGACGGGGGATCAATATCTCAGGGAGTTTTGGCTTTGGGAAAGAACGTGCTGGTTGCTTTTATGCCTTGGAGAGGGGGAAACTTTGAAGATGCAGTTGTAATATCAGAAAGACTGGTGAAAGACGACATTTATACTTCCATACACATAGAGAGCTTCACCTGTGATGTCAGGGAAACCAAATTGGGGCCGGAGCAGACTACCCCGGATATCCCCAATGTTTCGGAAGAGAAGCTGAAGGATTTGGACGAGGAAGGTATTATAAGGGTGGGGGCTGAAATAGGGCCTAATGATATTCTAGTCGGAAAGATTTCCCCGAAAGGAGAAGCAGACCTTACGGCAGAAGAAAGATTGTTAAGGGCAATCTTCGGAGAGAAATCCAGGGAAGTAAAGGATTCTTCTTTGCTCATGGAACACGGAAAGAGGGGAAGAGTAATAGGGGTTAAGATATTCTCCAGAGAATTGGGACACAAGCTAGAGCCGGGAGTCATAAAGAGAGTGGAAGTTGAGGTAGCCCAATTGAGGAAGATCACAGCCGGAGACAAGCTGGCCGGGAGGCACGGGAACAAGGGTATTGTTTCTCTGGTATTGCCTCAGGAAGAAATGCCTTTCATGGCAGACGGGACTCCGGTTGATATTATTTTGAATCCAATCAGCGTAACCTCCAGAATGAACTTGGGCCAGGTTCTAGAGACTCATTTAGGATGGGCGGCAGACAAATTGGGATACAGGGCCATCACTCCTTCCTTGGCCGGGGCCAACGAAGAGGACATAAAAAGGGAGCTGAAAGAAGCGGGGTTGCCCGAAGACGGGAAAATCCAGCTGTTTGACGGAAGAACAGGAAAAGCATTTCCCAAGCCCATTACCGTAGGGCAGATATATATGATGAAGTTGATCCACATGGTGGAAGACAAGATCCACATGAGGTCCATAGGCCCCTATTCTTTGATCACCCAGCAGCCCTTGGGAGGAAAAGCTCAATTCGGAGGGCAGAGGTTTGGAGAGATGGAAGTGTGGGCATTGGAAGGATACGGGGCAGCCCATACCCTCCAGGAAATGCTGACTATAAAATCGGACGATGTCACGGGAAGAGCAGCCACTTACGAATCAATCTTGAAAGGCGAGAAGATAAAGAATCCCAATATTCCGGCAGCCTTCAACTTGTTAGTCGCTGAAATAAAAGCCTTGGGATTGAGCGTCGAAGTAAAAGAAAAAGACAAGGATAAAAACTAAACTATGTACGTATCAGACCTAGAAGCCATAAGAATAAAGCTAGCTTCACCCGAAGAGATACTGAACTGGTCTAAGGGAGAGGTGACCAAGCCCGAGACCATAAACTACAGGACCCAGAGAGCCGAGAAAGACGGTTTGTTTTGCGAAAGGATCTTCGGCCCTACTAAAGATTACGAATGCTATTGCGGAAAGTACAAGAGGATCCGCTATAAAGGAATGGTTTGCGACAGGTGCGGCGTCGAGGTGACCAAAGCCGCAGTCAGGAGAGAGAGGATGGGGCATATAAAATTAGCCAGCCCCTGCTCCCATATTTGGTTTTTAAGGGGGGTTCCCTCAAGGATGGGAATGGTTTTGGATATACCGATGCAGCAGCTGGAAAAGGTGATATATTTTGCAGCTTATATAATAACCAGCGTGAATGAGGACGCAAAAAAGAGGCTTTTGGGAGAAGTGGAAAAAGAGTTCAAGCAGAAGTCGAAAGAAAAGAAAACCGGGAAAGATGCTCCTTCACTCGGAGACCTGAAATCCGCTAGGGACAGAGCAAAAGACGAAATAAATAATCTGTCTGTTATGAAGGTTTTGTCCGAAGTGGATTACCAGAGGCTTTCCATGAAATACGGAGAGGCTTTTGAGGCCGGAACCGGGGCGGAAGTCCTTTTGAACATATTCAAATCAATAGATCTGAAAAAGGAAATACACAAACTGGACGAGGAATTGAAGGAAGCCCAGCCCGCTTCAAGGAGGAAGATATTGCTGAGGCTGAGATTGTTCAAGGGAATGCTGAGAGCTTTGGTAAGGCCCGAATGGATGTTTATGACAGTCTTGCCCGTTATTCCTCCTGATTTGAGGCCCATGGTGCAGCTAGACGGAGGGAGATACGCTTCTTCCGATTTGAACGATTTGTACAGGAGAGTGATCAACCGCAACAATCGTTTGAAATACTTGCTTGAGATCGGGTCTCCCGAAGTCATCGTCAGGAACGAAAAGAGGATGTTGCAGGAAGCAGTGGACGCTTTAATAGACAACAGCATGAGAAAAGGGACTATGACTGTGGCCACTACCGGCGGGAAGAGGCTTTTAAAATCCCTTGCAGATATTTTGAAAGGGAAGCAGGGAAGGTTCAGGCAGAATCTTTTGGGGAAAAGGGTGGACTATTCGGGAAGATCGGTCATTGTCGTGGGTCCCCAGTTGAAACTGAGCCAGGTTGGACTTCCCAAAATAATGGCTTTGGAGCTGTTTAAGCCTTTTGTAATACATAAGATTCTTGAGAGGGAACTGGCTTACAATGTGAGGGGAGCTTCGAGATTAATAGAAGAACAGACTGATGAAGTCTGGGCCATTCTAGAGGAGGTTGTCGCCAATAAGGTGGTTATGTTAAACAGAGCGCCTACTCTGCACAGGCTCGGAATTCAGGCTTTTTATCCTATTTTAATAGAAGGAGAGTCAATAAAACTCCACCCGATGGTTTGCAAGGCTTTTAACGCCGACTTCGACGGAGACCAGATGGCGGTTCACCTGCCTTTGTCCGACGAGGCTCAGCAGGAAGCCAGAGAATTGATGCTTTCGACTCAGAATTTATTGAAGCCGGCAACCGGAACTCCCATAGTGACTTTGCATCAGGACATAGCTTTGGGTTGCTATTTCATTACTATGATTGAGGAAGGAGCCAAAGGCGAAGGGAAAGTCTTTTCTTCTCCGGAAGAAGCAATAATGAGCAACGAAAACGGAGACGTCAGCCTGAAAGCCAGAGTGAAAGTCAGGCTGGGAAAGGAGATGGTGGAAACAAGCGTGGGGAGGATAATATTCAACGAGGCTTTGCCGGCAGAACTTCCTTTCCAGAACGCAGAAATGAAAATAAAGGATTTGGAGAATCTTACAAAGAATATTTTAAGAGAATTGGGATCGGAAAAGACAGTTGAGTTTTTGGACAAAGTAAAGGCTTTGGGTTTTGAATATTCAACTTGGTCCGGCACTTCCTGGGGAATGGATGATCTGATTGTTCCTCCCGAAAAGGGAAGCATCATCAAGGAAGCAGAAGCTGAAGTTGAAAAAGTGGAAGAGCATTACAGAAAAGGACTTTTATCTAAAGAAGAAAAATCCGCCAAGGTAATTGAGATTTGGAGCAAGGTTAAGACAAAGATAGAGGAGCTGGTTCCAAAAACTTTGCCCAAAGACGGTTCCGTCTTCAGGATAATTATGTCTGGAGCCAAGGGTTCCTGGGGGCAGCCCGTCCAGATGAGCGGAATGAAGGGACTGGTGATCAACCCCGCCGGGCAGATTATAGAATTGCCCATTAAGAGTTCCTTTAAGGAAGGGTTTGACGTTTTGGAATACTTTATTTCCACCCACGGAGCCAGAAAAGGAACGGCAGATACGGCTCTCCGTACTTCTACGGCAGGATATCTGACCAGGAGGCTGGTGGATGTTTCTCACGATATAATAGTTTCAGAGAACGACTGCAAAGACTCAGAGGGGATGGTTCTCTACAGAAAAGATGCGGATGATCTGGGCCAGAACTTCGCCTACAAGATTTTAGGCAGAGTAGTCTTGGACGACATTCCGAAGATTTGCAAGGCCGGAGATATTTTAGACTGGGAGAAGACTGAAAAAATAGTGGCGGCCGGGACAGAGAAGGTGACAGTCAGGTCTCTTTTGACCTGCAAGTCCCATAGGGGAGTGTGCCAGAAGTGCTACGGCTGGGATCTCGGAAGAACCAAGCTGGTGGAACTCGGAGAAGCCGTCGGAATCGTTGCCGCTCAGGCAATAGGAGAACCCGGAACGCAGCTTACCATGAGGACTTTCCATACCGGAGGAGTAGCCGGCGGAGGGGATATCACCATGGGTCTTCCCAGGGTGCAGGAAATATTCGAAGCCAGATCCCCGAACGGAAAAGCGGAAATTTCCCAGGCGGACGGGAAAGTCATTGAAATAACGCAAGATAAAATCGTAAAGATAAAACCGGATGAAATAAAGGCCAAGAGGCTTGAGGTTTTGGAATACAAGATAAATCCCAAAGCCGCCGTATGGGTTAGTTTAGGAGACAAGGTAAAGAAGGGCCAGCAGCTCTGCGAAGGGAATCTGGACTTAAAGGAATTATTCAAGCTTACTGATGTTGAAGCCACCCAGAGGTATATTATAAGGGAGATACAGAAGATTTACGTCTCCCAGGGAGCTTTGATTCATGATAAGCACGTGGAAGCTATCTGCAGGCAGATGTTTTCAAGGATGAGAATAAAGGATCCGGGGAATTCATTCTTCAGTATTGGAGAAATAACGGAGAGGGCCAGGGTTAGCGAAGAGAATGTGAGGCTGAAAAAAGAAGACAAAAAACTTATTAAAGCTGTTCCTATCCTGCTTGGAATTTCAAGAGTTGCCTTGACTACAGACAGCTTCTTATCAGCAGCTTCCTTCCAGGAAACATCCCGCGTCTTAATAAAGGCTTCTTTGGAGGGCAAGGAAGACAAGCTGAGAGGATTGAAAGAAAATGTGGTAATTGGTAAACTGATACCAGCAGGCACAGGCTTTAGAGATGAAAAAGAAAAACAGCAAAAAAAGAGCTCTTAACAATATTTCCCCGAAAAATAAATTCAATCTTGTAAAACTATTCAGTTTTTTTACAGTACCGGAGGAAACCAAGAAGTGGATATGGGGAGTTGTTGTTATGATAGTCGCCATTATAGTGGCCTTAAGCTTTTTTAAACAGGCCGGAATGGCGGGCGACGGTATAGTAAAAGGCCTTACCTTTTTAGTTGGGAAAGGAGTAGTGATACTCCCTTTTATTTTAGGTTTAGTGGCCTTCGCTTTCTTCAAGACCAGGTATGACAGGTTTTTAGGGCCTGCCATACTGTCCATGCTTTTATTTACCATCGGGATGGCAGGGATTCTGGAAAGCTTTAACCCTGGCATTTTATACGGCGGCAAGATAGGGTATATTTTCAGCTGGCCTTTTATTGAACTCTTCGGCCTCATTGTTTCCAAGGTAGTATTCTCTGGAGTGATATTCGTGGGCGGGTTGATCTTCTGGTATCTGGTAAAGCCGGCGCCTAAAGCCCAGAAAGTGGACAAGGAAGTTCTGGAAGAGAAGCCGTCTCTGATGAAGCAGATTTTCTCACCGAAACTGAAAGTAAAGGAATTGGAACCCAGGGAGAGGGAAGAATCGCCAAAGGAGAAAATGGCTCTGGAACTGAAATCAAAAGAGGTCCCGGCTTCCAAAGTGGCAGTGGGGGAATATAAGATTCCACCCATAGATTTATTGGAGAACGATAAAGGAAAGGCTACGGCGGGGGATACCGTCAATAATTCCGCCATAATCAAAAAAACCCTGGAGAATTTCGGGCTGAAGGTTGAGATGTCGGAAGTTGTCATAGGCCCTACGGTCACCCAATACAGCTTGAAGCCCGCAGAAGGAATTAAGCTGTCGAAGATCACGGGTCTTTCTAATAATCTATCCTTGGCTTTGGCCTCCCAGTCTATCAGGATAGAAGCCCCTATCCCCGGGAAACCTCTTGTCGGGATAGAAATACCGAATAAAGAAAGAGCCAAGGTGGGTTTGAGGGAGATGGTGGCCAGCCCCGATTTTCAAAAGAATGCTTCCAACCTGATAGTTGCTTTAGGCAAGGACGTTTCCGGGGCCAATTGTTATGCTGACTTGACCAGAATGCCCCATATGCTTGTCGCCGGAGCTACTGGCACCGGGAAAACAATATTCTTAAACAGCCTGATCATAGGCCTCTTGTATCAAAATTCCCCCGAAATAATGAGACTCATCTTAGTCGATCCAAAGAGAGTAGAGTTTTCAGCTTATAAAGAGCTGCCTCATTTGTTATGCCCCGTGATTTACGACGCCCAGAGGACGGTTAACGCCTTGAGATGGCTGGCTTCCGAAATGGAAAGGAGGTTTGACGTACTGTCCGCGAACGGCTCCAGGAACATAGCCAGCTATAACCAGAAAGTAATGAAAGACGGGGACGAGCCTCTGCCCTACATAGTGCTGATTATAGATGAGCTGGCGGATTTAATGTCTATCAAGGGAAAGGAGATGGAAGCCGGAATAGTGAGATTGGCCCAGATGGCCAGAGCCGTAGGAATACACCTTGTTTTAGCCACCCAGAGGCCGTCTGTGGAGGTTATTACAGGCACCATTAAGGCGAACATCACTTCTAGGGTAAGCTTCCAGGTCGCCTCCCAAATAGACTCCAGGACTGTCTTAGACACTTCAGGCGCGGAGAAATTGCTGGGGGCCGGGGACTTATTATACATATCGGCGGATAACGGAAAGCCAAAGAGAATCCAGGGGGCCTACGCCTCTGAGAAAGAAGTCAGGAGAGTAGTGGATTTCATAGAGGCTAACAACGGACATTTCAAATTGGGAGACGGAGAAGGGGCTGACATAGAAGGCGATATGTCTCAGGATCTGCAGAGAACCTTGGACACGACAGTCGGCGGAGATATTGATTTCGGATCGGACGAAGAAGATCCTCTGTACGAGGAAGCAAAGAAAATTGTCATAGAATCCAGAAAAGGCTCCGCTTCTCTGCTGCAGAGAAGACTGAGGGTGGGGTACGCCAGAGCGGCTAGACTTTTGGACATACTTGAGGACAGGGGAATCATAGGCCCGGGAGAAGGAGCAAAACCCAGAGAAGTTTATGCAAATCCGGGAGTAAATATGGAATCTCTTCCAGAACAGACATCTATACCTGTACCGCCAGCGGTGCCACCAGGAGAAGAAGGCGAAGACGAGGAATGGAAGAAAGTCTAATCGGGTCTTGAGAATATAATTACTCGCAGCAATAGCTACAATAGGCATTTAGCCAGCAGCTATTTTAGTTTATCGACATCCAGGGAGTTGTATACCAATAAGATCCAGTAATGCTACGCAGAAGAATTGTTACAATATGGCATTGTGTTATAATGATTTAATGTAAAAACAGACATAATAAAGAGAAATTGAAAAGTCGATTATAAGAGCTAAAATTTTAAAATGTTCAACAACGAGAAAGGTTTCACGTTGATAGAATTGTTGGTGGTGATAGCCGTAATAGGCATATTGTCCACCGTGGTTTTGGTTTCTCTGGCCGGAGTCAGGGAAGATGCGAGAGATTCAAGAAGGATGAGCGACTTGAACCAGATAAACTTGGCCATGGAGCTGTATAACACGGCTACAGGAACTTATATTAATAGCGACGCCGGAGCTAATGATATTTCTGCAATAGGAGATTATCTGGCAGTCGTCCCTCATGATCCTACAGATTCAGGGTCTTATCAATATACTTGGCTGGAAGGAACAACTGCATATTATTGCGTTTACGCATTATTAGAAGGCACGGACAGCACCACTTATTACTGCGCTTCAAATAAAGGGACGGCTTTAGAGGCTACAAACACCATCCCGGATATTAATGATTGCTGTAATTTCGATGTGACTGATTAACAGCGGATTCTGTGCCGGGAAAGACCCCAAATGCGGTGTCGTGATAAAATAATCTAGCCATTATTAGGTTATTATTTCATAATATATATATGGTAAAGAAAAAAGAAAAAGCTGAAATAGAGAATCTCCAAGGCGCCGTAGATGAAATAAGGCAAAGATTTGGAGACGGAGCAATAATGAAACTCAGAGAAATTACGGCAGTAGACGTGGATGCCGTTTCCACCGGTTCTCCTTCTTTGGATTTAGCTTTGGGGGTAGGCGGAGTACCTAGGGGAAGGATCATTGAGATATTCGGCCCCGAAAGTTCCGGGAAGACCACGTTAGCTTTGCACATATTGGCCGAAGCCCAAAAGAAAGGAGGAGTGGGCGCTTTTGTAGACGCAGAGCATGCCATGGATCCTGATTATGCAAAGATTATAGGCGTGAATGTAGATGATTTATTGATATCCCAACCCGATTCGGGAGAGCAGGCCCTACAGATCGTAGAAACATTGGTAAGGTCTGGAGAAGTGGATGTAATTGTAGTGGATTCTGTGGCAGCCTTAGTTCCCCAGGCCGAGATAAACGGGGAAATGGGGGAATACCAGATAGGCCTCCAAGCCAGGCTTATGAGCCAGGCTTTGAGGAAATTGTCCGGCATTATTTCCAAGACAAAGACGGTGGTCGTCTTTCTGAATCAGACCAGGATGAAAATAGGAATCATGTTCGGAAATCCGGAAACCACTCCCGGGGGAATGGCCTTGAAATTCTACGCTTCAGTCAGGATAGACTTAAGGAGAATAGCCCAAATAAAGAAAGGGGATGAGGTGACGGGGTCCAGAGTTAGGGCTAAGATAGTTAAAAATAAAGTAGCTCCTCCTTTTAAAGTTACAGAGTTTGATATTTTTTATAACGAAGGCATTTCTTATTTCGCCGATATATTGGGAATGGGAATCAAGGCGGAGGTGATCAAAAAAGCGGGTTCTTGGCTGCAGTTTGAAGACATAAAGTTGGGTCAGGGGACGGACGGAGCCAAGGAATTCTTAAAAGCGAACCCTGCCGTGACAAAAAAAATAAGAGCCCAGTTGAAACTAGGCTCTTAGAAGTTCTGAGATTATCTGACAGCTTTCGAAACGGGGGAAAGCAGACCCAAATGTCTGGCCCTGTTTACAGCTCGGGTCAGTTTTCTCTGGTGGCTGGAACAAACTCCAGTTTTTTTCTTTCCTTTTATCTTCCCCGAAAAGGAAATAAACCTGTTTAACAACTGGGTCTCTTTGAAATCTATTTCTTTTATGTTTCTTTGACAGAAAAAGCAATTCATATTGGTTTAAAAAGGTATGTCTTTTACATCTATTTCCTGGTCTTCTTCTATTACGGGTATGTCCTCTTGGGCTACGTCTTCCTTTTGAGGAGCAGGAGAGGATGATCCCTTTCCGGCCGATTTGGGGCCTAGCTGTAGACTTTGGGCGACTATCTCGGTTCTGTACTTTTGAACGCCCGTGCTGTCCTGCCAGCTTCTGGTTCTAATTTTTCCTTCTATATAGACCAATGATCCTTTGGTCATATACTGGGAAGCTATATCAGCCAGTTTTCCGAAGCAGACTATATTGTGGAACTCGGTCTGCTGCTGTTTCTGGCCAGATTTGTCGGTATAGAAATTATCGGTAGCTAACGAGAAAGAGGTTACCGATTGGCCGGAAGGCAGTGCCTTTAGCTCCGGATCTCTGGTAAGTCTTCCTATTAATAAAGCTTTATTGAGGTTCATCTAAAATTTCGTCTAATTTCTTATCTATTTCTTTAAGTTCGACCTTTTTCTCTGCGGTCTCTTTCAGTTCGGCTTTAGCTCTAGCCATATGAGGCCTTATTCTTAAAGTTTGTCGTTTTTCTTTGATTATCAATAAGTACCTTAGAATGTTCTTTTCTGCCTTTAATTTCTTTTCAAGGGGGGCTATCTTTTCGGGCAATGCGTTAAAAGTGGCGACTGCCATATAAGCATCATCTTTCTTTTCAATGGCATAGGCCAGTTTTTTCTTTAAAATTACATTTCCTTCTTCTAACATTCCTTCGTCTGCAATAAAAGAATTAACCTTGGCTTGAAAGGCCCTAGCTTCTTCTTCCGGCAAATCCGGAGTAATCAAATAAGTCAGCTCGTAATATTTCATGGTTTAAATTATAGCAAGGAATATTTAATTGGTCAAGGCGGATATGATATAATGATTTAAATGGAAACTAACCCGGAAATATTCAAAGCTTACGACATCAGGGGGGTATTTGGAAAGGATTTTGACCAGGAAACAGCCTATTTAATCGGCAGGGCTTTTGTTGATTTTTTAAGGAAGAATAATCCCAAAATAGCCATAGGCAGGGACAACCGCCTGTCTTCCCCCAAACTGTTTGAATCCCTGTGCAAAGGGATTATAGAGGGCGGAGGGACTGTTTTTGACATAGGATTGGCGACTACTCCCTTGCTGTATTTTTCGGTAGTCAAACTGAAGGCGGACGGGGGGATAAACATTACTGCTTCCCATAATCCGGCCCAGTACAATGGTTTTAAAGTGGTGAGGGAAAGGGCAGTTCCCGTGAGCGGAGAAACCGGCCTGGCAGAGATAAAGGACATAGCCTTGAGCGGCAGGTTTAAGGGGAAGGGCAAGGGAAAGATTGTCAAGAAGAATACTATCAAAGAATATATAAAGTTTAATCTGAAATCTTTCAAGAAACAGAAGCCCTTGAAGATAGTTATAGATACGGCGAATGCGGTATCCGGTATAATGGTTCCAAAGATTTTCAAAGGTAGCGGGAACAAGATAATCCATCTTTATTCCAAATTGGACGGATTGTTCCCAAACCATAATCCGGATCCTTTGGTAAAAGATAATTTAAGGGAAATTTGTCTTGCCACAAAGGAGAAACGGGCGGATTTAGGGATAGCTTTTGACGGCGACGGGGACAGGATATTCTTTATAGACGAAAATGGAGATATCGTGCCCGGAGATCTGATAACAGCCTTAATTGCCGATTTGATATTAAAGAGAAATCCGAAAGAAAATATCATTTACGATATAAGATCCAGCAATATCATAAAAGAAGTTGCCAAAAGAAACGGGGGGAAGGCCTTCGGAGGGAGAATAGGACACTCTCTAATAAAAGAGGCTATGAGAAAGAACAACACTGTCTTTGCCGGAGAACTGTCAGGGCATTACTATTTCAGGTCTCACTATTTCTGCGAAGCTCCTTTTGCGGTTTTAGGAGAGGTATTGAAAGAAATCGCAAAGGGCAGAAAATTGTCGCAAATTATAAAGCCGTACCGAAAGTATTTCCATTCCGGGGAGATCAATTTCGAGGTGGAGGATAAAAAAAGAGCCTTGAGGGTTCTGAAACAAAAGTTTAAGGACGGGAAGGTTCTGGAAATAGACGGCCTGAGAATTGATTTTAAAAATTGGTGGTTTCTGGTCAGGCCATCAAACACGGAACCGGTAATAAGATTGGTCGTGGAAGCGAAAGACAGAAAAACCTTAGATCAAAAGACCCATCTTCTTTCTGACATCCTGCATAGTTGATTGGGCTATGTTTTCCGCCCTTTTGGATCCTCTTTTCAATATTTCTTCTATGTAAACTTCCCTGGAAAGGAGTTCTTTTTTCTTTTTGCGGAAAGGCTCCAGATAATCAATGACCACTTGGACTAGAGACTTCTTAAAATCAGCGTATCCTTTTCCTGAGAACTTCTTTTCCAGTTCCTTAACGGTTTTGCCAGAGAGCAGGGAATATATGGTCAGAAGATTTGAGATTCCGGCTTTTTTCTTTTGGTCATATTTGACTATTTTTCCCATATCCGTTACGGCCCTCATAATCTTTTCCTTAATCTCGTCCGGCTCGTCGAACAATCCCACAAACGTATCCGGACTGTCGCTCTTTGACATCTTCTTAGTCGGGTCTTGAAGGCTCATTATTTTGGCTCCCGATTTGGCCAGCCTGGCTTCAGGCAACTTGAAAGTTTCTCCGAATCTTTGGTTGAATCTTTTTGCTATTGTCCTGGCCAGTTCAACATGCTGTTTCTGGTCTTCTCCGACGGGAACGACATCTGTCTGGTATAAGAGAATATCTGCCGCCATCAATATCGGGTAATTGAGCAGGCCGGCATTTATATTGTCTTTTGACTTCTTTGATTTTTCCTTGAATTGCGTCATTCTTCCCAGATCCCCGACGGGGGTGACGGTGTTTAATAGCCAGGCCAATTCGGTGTGTTCTTTTACGTCCGATTGGACGAAGATTATTGATTTTTCAGGATTAATCCCGGCGGCCAGATAAGCGATTGCTTTCTCTATTATTCTTTCTCTCAATTTCTTCGGTTCGTAAGGCACCGTCAAAGAATGCAGGTCTACGATGCAAAAAATAGATTCTGCGGAATCCTGCATTTCCACCCATTGTTTCAGGGCGCCAAGATAATTCCCTAAATGTATTTGTCCCGTGGGCTGTATGCCCGAGAATATCCTCATTTTATACCTCCAATATTACCGGTATTACGATAGGCCTCCTCTGGGTCTTATAGAATAAGAACTGGCCTATTTTGTTTTTGATTTCGTCTTTCAGATAGGTCCAATTAACCACTCCGTTTGAACCGGAAGTCTGGTTTATTATGCCTATCACTTTTTTTCTAGTTTCCTTCAAAAGATCCTTGGACTCCCTCAAATAGACGAATCCTCGGGAGATTATATCAGGAGATCCTTTCACTTTTCCGGTCTGGCGGTCTATGGCGGCTACGATTACAAACATTCCGTCTTGAGCCAGCATCTGCCTGTCTCTTAGAACGACCTCTCCCACATCTCCGATTCCCAGCCCGTCCACCATGACGTAGTTTGAAGGAACCTTTCCCTTTTCTATAGTATAACCCTTATTGTTTAAATTGATAATCTGCCCGTTTTCCCCAATTATAACATTTTTTTCAGGAATGCCTGACATCTTAGCCAATTCCCCGTGAGCTACTAGCATGGAATATTGTCCATGAATGGGGAGGAAATATTGGGGATTCATTATTTTTATCATTTCCTTTAGTTCCTCTTCCTGCCCGTGTCCTCCTGCATGAATGTCCATCATTTTGTAATGGAAAACCTTGACTCCCTGCCTCAATATTCCGTCTTTTAAGACCTGGACGGTCCTTTCATTGCCCGGGATGACGGAAGAAGAGAGGATTACGTTGTCCCCCTTTTTTAAGTGTATCGTCCTGTGCTCTCCGGTAGCTATTCTCATTAAGGCCGCTGATTCCTCCCCCTGGGCCCCGGTGCAGATTATGGTTATCTTGGAATCCGGATAATTGGATATCTCGTTGCTCTTTATCAAAGTTCCCTTTTTGGTTTTCATGTATCCTAAAACCTTGCAGATTTCCACATTGCTCTTCATTGAATGTCCTTCTATTACGACTTTCCTCCCGTATTTTTCAGAAAGGGTGATTATCTGCTGTATCCTGTTTATCAAAGAAGAGAAAGTGGCGGCTATTATTCTGCCCGGAGATTTTTTAAGTATCTCTTCCAAGTTCTTCTCAATGGTCTTTTCGGATAAAGAATGGTTTTCTTCTTCTGCTCCGGTAGAATCGGACATTAGCAGGAGGATTCCTCTTTTCCCGATGGATCTCAATTTTTCAAAGTTGGTCGGCTTGTCGTTCACCGGGCTTTCGTCAAACTTAAAGTCGGAAGTGTCTATTATATTCCCAACAGGAGTCTTAATGACCATTCCCAGATTGTCCGGTATATTATGGTTCTGCTTGAAAAACTCAACTTCGAAAGGGCCGAGCTTTATTACCGATCCGTCCTTTACTTCATTTATCCTTAAAGGAGGCTGGCCGGGAAATTCTTCCTGCCTTTTTAAAATTATTCCTCTGGCCAAAGCTGAAGCGTAGAATTCTAAATGGGGATGCCATAATTTTGGCAATAAATAGGGGATAGCCCCTATGTGGTCATAGTGCCCGTGGGTTATTACCACTCCGACTATGTCTTTGGTCCTCCCCTTCAGGTAACCTATATTGGGCACGATAAAATCGATGCCAGGCATGTCCTCTTCCGGCATTCTGAAACCCACGTCAATCACCAGTATTTTTCCCTGGTATTCTATGAGCATCATGTTTCTTCCTACCTCTCCTAATCCTCCTAGGGGGATCACCCTTATTTTGTTTTGCGTTTGTTTGTTCATCATTTTAATTAATTATTATTCAGGAGACTAAAATCTCCAGTTTTTTGACTGTGCGGATGGTGGGACTCGAACCCACAAGCCTTTCGGCATACGCTCCTGAAGCGTACGCGTATACCAGTTCCGCCACATCCGCTTGTTTAGCAGAGTTTTTCCTGCTTTATGTATTTTCTTATTTCTTTTCCGTATTTGGGGTGATTCAAGATGAAGTAAATGTTGGTCTTGAGATAAGCCAGCTTATTTCCGCATTCCAGCCATTTTCCTTCAAATTCGCATCCGTAAACGTCCTTTCCGTTTTCGGCCATGTAGCTCAATATTTCCGTCATAGACAAGTCGCTCTTTAGGTCAAACTTAATTTTTCCCAAGATATCAAAGACATCGGGGGTTATTATGTACTTTCCCACCACGGCCAGGTTGGACGGAGCTTTTTCCGCCGTCTTCGGCTTCTCTACGAACTTGTTTATTTTAAAAATGCGGTTTCCGATCTTTTTGGCGTCTGCCATCCCGTAGTATTTGAAGCTCTCTTTGGGCACCCTATAGAGGGCCGTAATAGGCCTTTGATAATTTTCAAAAGCATCCATAAGCTGTTTTGTGCAGGGAACTTTCGAAGCCACCAAGTCGTCGGCCCATAGCACGGCGCAGGGCTCATTCTTTACGTATTTTTTTGCCTGCAGGACTGCGTGGGCCGCCCCCAAAGGCTCTTTCTGAAATACCTGCCTTAATACCATTCCCTCGGTTATTCTTTCCAGATCAGCCACTTCTTTCAGCAAGTCTTTTTTGCCCCTTTTTCTCAGGATCTCTTTCAACTTGCCATCCGGTTTGAAATAATCCAGAATGCCTGCCTTCTCCGGCCTGTTCACGAAGATCACTTCTTTTATCTTGGAGTCCTTGAGTTCTTTTAATAGATACTGGAGCATCGGCAAATCCGCCAAAGGAAAAAGTTCCTTAGACAGAGTCTTTGAAAAAGGTAAAAATCTTGTTCCCAATCCGGCTATAGGAACAATGGCTTTCCTGACTTTTCTCATTTCTTTAGTCTGTTTTTAATTTCTTCTATTATCTTGATCCGGGTCGGATCTACATCGTAATCCAGGGCCAGATAATATGAGGCCCAAAGACCCAAGAGAGAACTGCTGAATATTATTTCTAGCATATTTTTCCCCGAAATGTCAACGGTTGCATATTGGATTTTTTCCTCTTTAAATATGTTTTCCATTATTCCTATTCTTTTCAATATTCTTGAATTATCGTTCTTATTTCTTAATATTACCGGGAAGATATGGCTTTTTATCTCCTTGTCTTTGATTTTCCAGAATCCGACGATCTCGTTGTGGTTCATCTCCGGAATATGATTGCAGAAGGCCAAGGTTTTCGCGTTCTCATTGAAATTATTTTTCAAATAAAGGCCTAATCCCTTTAATTTTTCCGGCACGTATATTAGGGGAATCTTCTTCCCAATCTTTTTAGCCAGTTCCCTCCCCCTATTCTCAAGCGCTTTAGGATTTAGGGAAAGGCTTAAGACTTCTCTCAAGAAATTATCCGGCAGGAGGTAGTGGTTTTCCAATATCCTTACCAAAGCCGCAAACTGCAACCCCAAGGCATATCTCGGCTGCATTCTGGGGCCGGGGAGCAAGGCCAGGGGGATGTTGTTCTTCTTTGCCAGTTTTGCCAATTCTCCTCCTCCCGTAATGGCGATAAGCGGAAGTTTCCTGTTTAAAGATTCTTTGAAAGCGGAAATAGTCTCCTCCGTGTCTCCGGAGTAGGATGCGCAGATAATAATGCTTCCATTCCCGGCCTGCAGGGGAAGCCCGTAGGATTTGTGCACGAAAATATTAAGAGGCGTAAGATCGGCCAATATCTCGGCTGGCAGGGCGGATCCTCCCATTCCGCAGATTATTATATTGCTAGGAGGGGAGATGAAGGCATAATGCTTCAAGGATACGTTTTCACCGGATTTTAGCCCCCTTTTAAATTGGGATGGGAAATCCAGGATTATTTTTTTCATTTTCAGTTCCAGTCCCATACTCTTTTTGTCTTAGTATACCATTTTTCTATGCCCGAGAACCTCTTAGAGGAATCGGCTATGATCTTATTGTTTATCCCTCTGATATTCTCGGAAACCAAATAGATGTACTTCGGGCTGTAAAGGAATACTGCAGGAGCATCGGCCAGGAGAATCTCCTGGAACTGTTCAAGCTTGCTTTTTCTTTCTTCTGGATCCAGCGATTGCCTGTTTCCTTCCAGCAGCTTGTCCGCATTCTTATTGTTATATTGGGAGAGGTTCAGTCCCGGATCCTCCGCCTGGGAAGAGTGCCAGAAAGGGTAGGGGTCGGGAGTAGCTCCCAGGACCTCCCCGAATAAAAGCATTTCATAGTCCCTGGGCTTTATCACGTCTTGCTCTAAAGACGACAGTTCGTAAGTCTTAATGTCCAGATTCACTCCTATTTCTTTCCACTGCTTCTGCAGTTCTAGGGCTACATTTACGAGGTTCTCCTGCTCTCCGGTTACCAAGGTGAAGGAAAGGGTGGACTTCTCCGTGGAAGGAGCGGCACAGAGCGCATTCAGCTTCTTCCTGGTAGAACTCAAGACCTTGCCGTTTCCCGAGGTGAGTCCGCTCGGGGTAAGTATTTCGGATTTGTATTTCTCTTGGAAAGCGATCACGGCCTCCTTTGTCTTGGCTCCAAAGTATCCGGACACTGTCCCTTCAGGGTAAATCTCCGGATCTTGGGCCAGGCACTTCTGCAGTTCTGAAACTTCGTTTCCCGTAGACCCCAGAACCAAGTCTCTGCTGAACTGGAAGGAAGGAGTCTTTTCCACGGTCTTTTCCATTATTCCGCTTTCATTCAGAGAATAGCCGCGGTCTGTTAGGATCTGTTTTGCTTTTTCTTTGTCGTACGCGTAAGAGACTTTAACATCAGAAAAGCCGTAGACCGCCGGTAGAATGGGGGAGTCGACTGCGCTCCCGAGTCCGAATAAGACATTTGCGACCAAGGAGCTTTTGTCGGTAGCGTAATTCAGGGCCTTTCTTATTTCTTTGTCCGCCAGTATTTCCGAGTTTTCGGAATTCAAAAAGACAGAGAAGTACCTGGGGAGAGACAGGGAATATTCCGAAAGTCCGTCCTCTTTCGCCTCGTTGTAATTCTCCGGCGAAGAGACGGCTAACCCCTCTATGTCCCCGTCTTTTAATGCTTCTATGGCTTCTTCCTCCGTATCAAAAAACAGGAATTTTAAGTTCGGGATATTGGGCTCCACAGACCCTCCGGCGTTAACGGTAAGTTCCAGGGATTTTATGTTCCCCAAGCTGTCCTGCTCCAAGTCCTTTATTTTATATGGCCCGGATCCTACCGGTTTGAAATTATATATTGAAAGAGGGAAGTTCTGGGAGGATATTTCTTCCCAAATATGCTCCGGGATTATTTTCTGGGTGCAGTTCTCAAGGAAAGTGGCGGAGGAATTGTCTAGTTTGAACCTCATGGCATATTCCGACAGTTTCTCGGTCTCCACCCCCAGCCAGTTCGCTCTTACGGGGCTCTTGATGGAGGCGTTTTGCAGCGCTTTTATGGTGAAGATGACGTCGTTCGCCGTCACGTTCTCTCCGTCAGACCAGAGGACGTCTTCCCTCAGTTTGAATTCGAAAACCGTTCCTTCTTCCAGAACCTCATAGCTTTCAGCGAGATCCGGCACTATATTCCCTTTCTCATCGTATTTCATGAGTCCGGAATAAATCAATTCCGTCATGTCCCTGTCCGAATCCCTGGAAGCGTAAACGGGATTTATGAATCTGGGGGAACCCACTATTCCTTCCGTATAGCTTCCGCCTCTTGAGGCCATTTCCAAGGTGTTATCAAGATAAAAGCTGCTGGCGAAGGAAAAGAGGCCGAAGAGGAACATAAGCAAAAACAGAAAAAAAGCTTTTTTCTCCTTTTTGCTTAGAACTTTTAAAAATTGCCTCCATTGGTTTTTGGAGGGCAGCTTGATCGCCATAGTTTAAAATACGAGATTCAATATAGACAAAGCTATAAATGCGAACCCCAGAATTACCGTAGCTACGAACAGTTTCTGCTGAAATCCCCTCCTGGTAGAGTAGAATCCTCCTTCCTGTCCGAAAGCAGAACCTAAAGCCGTTCCTCTTTGCTGCAGGAGGATTAAGACTATTAGAATTACTGATACTACTATTTGTCCGAATTGTATGTATGTTTCCATGTTATTCTATTTTTTCTCTTATTGATCCCTTCGGGTTATAAAGGCCCAAGAAGAAGCTTACGACGAAAGCGATTAGAGTCGTCCAGAGCAGGGGAATGATTCCGTCTATTATCAGCTCCGGGAAGAAGATATCTACGGCCCAGACGATAATTATATTTATTATCCAGCCGAATATCCCCAAGGTCAGCAACCTCAAAGGAAGGGTTATTATCTTTAATACCGGCTTTACAAAAAAGTTTATAAGCCCCAAAATCGCCCCGGATATTATAAGGTATTTGATGCTTCCCGTGAATTCCACGCCCGGCACAAACCTGTCGGCAAGCCAAAAACTGGCAACGCCAGCTAACATTTGAAAAACTAACTTAATCATCTTTTTTCATGGTATCAAATTTCAGTTTTCTAATCAAGCGCTAAAGGCCAGCCGCCTTCTGCCTGAGCTTTTTGTGGTAAGAAATGGCGAATCTGTGGGCTTCGTCCCTCGCGGACAGCAAAAGATTGAAGACATCCCTGGGGAGGGACTTGGCCGGAATCGGTTTCCGCCTTCCTTCCATATATATTTCTTCCTCTCTCTTGGCCAAGGATATTACGGTTGTTTTATTCTTTATTATTTCTCCGGCCGCATTAAGCTGTCCCTTTCCTCCGTCTACTAGAATCAAATCCGCCAAGGGCCATTCTCTGTGGCTTATTCTTCTTTGGAGTACTTCCTTTAGCATGGCCGTATCATTCGGGCTCTGTTCCATCCTGATTTTGAATTTCCTGTAAAAGCTCTTATTGGGCTTTCCGTTTATGAAAGTGACCATAGATCCCGTCGCTTCCTTCCCCTGGATGTTGGATATGTCGTAAGCTTCCACTCTTTCCACTTCTTTCTTTGTTTTGAATATTCTTTTAAGGGCGTTCTCTAATTCCCCTTTCTCCTGTGTTTCCTCTTCTATTATATGGGAGTGTCGGAGCACTTTTTCCAAGGAGAATATTTGCCTCTTAATTCTTCCGGCTTCTTCAAACCTCTGCTCTCTGGAAAGCTTTTTCATTTCTTTCTTCAAGCTTGAAAGGACCTGATTCTTTTCTCCTTTTAGAAATTTTATCAGGTTTTTTGTGTCCTTTTGCGTCTCTTTTTTTATTTCGGTTTTCAAGTTCGGAATCTGCTGCGCTGTTTTTGATTTCGTTAGACACGGAGCGGGACACCTTCCCAACTGGTACCAGAGGCAGGGCTTATTCGGCAGGAAGTTGCAGGTTCGGTATGGGAACACTCTCCTGAGGGATTTTAAAGTCTCCTTTAGAGCTTTTCCGTCCACAAAGGGGCCCGTGTATTCCGATTTCGTCTTTAAAACATTTATTTCTGGCTGGTGGGTTAAAAAGACTTTTGGGAATTCTTCCTTGGTGATTCCGATGTAAAAATAGTTCTTGTCGTCCTTCCAGACAATATTGTATTTGGGGTGGTGCTTCTTGATCAACTTTGCTTCCAGCAGGAGTGCTTCTATCTCGGAAGCTGTGGGTATGTATCCAATTTTGTTTATTTTTGAAATAAAAATATCGTCTCTGTAAGAGGGTTGCTGGAAGTGGTTTGAAACCCTCTCCCTGATATCAACAGCCTTTCCTATATATAAGAGTTTCCTTTTATTATAAAAAACATATACTCCGGGAGCCCTTGGCAACTTAGAGATATGCTTTATATTGAGAGATTTTATCTTCTCCATTCCAGGATTTTAGCTTAATCTTTGTCTTTTTTCAATAAAAGCCTAATAAGACGGTTTTCGCAAATAATGGATTACCCCTTGATAAATCTTGGTTTCAAGAGTACAATTGGGGATTATGGCTAGGGACTTTATAAAGATCCGCGGGGCCAGAGTTCACAATTTAAAGAATGTGAGCCTGGATATCCCGAAAAACAAACTCGTTGTCATCACCGGACTTTCTGGTTCAGGCAAATCTTCCTTGGCTTTTGATACTCTTTATGCGGAAGGGCAAAGAAGGTATGTGGAATCCCTTTCCGCTTACGCCAGGCAGTTCTTGGGAGTGATGGACAAGCCCGATGCAGATTCCATAGAAGGAATATCTCCGGCTATTTCCATTGACCAGCGCAAGTCCATAAAGAATCCCAGGTCTACGGTAGGGACCATTACAGAGATATACGATTACCTCCGTCTTTTGTTTGCCAGAGTCGGCGTCCCTCATTGTCCCAAATGCGGGAAAGAGATATCCCGACAAACGATAGATCAGATAGTGGAGCAGATTATAAAGATGGCGCCGAAAACCGAAATCATGATTCTAGGCCCGGTAGTCAGGGGAAAAAAGGGGGAGCACAGGGGAGTGCTGGAGGAAATACAAAAAGCCGGATTTGTAAGAGTCAGGATAAACGGGATTATTTACAGGATAGAGGAGGCTGTTTTAAAGGATTTGGACAAGCAGAAAAAGCACAATATAGAAGTTGTCGTAGACAGGCTGGTGATAGACAAGGACTTGGACAAGTTCAGGCTGGTTGATTCTTTGGAAACGGCATTAAAGCTGGGGAAGGGCCTGGTGATGGTGAACGACTTGCTGTTTTCCGAGCATTTCGCCTGCGAGGACTGCGGAGTATCGCTTCCCGAACTGGAGCCCAGGCTGTTTTCTTTCAACAGCCCCTTCGGGGCCTGCACCGCCTGCCAGGGACTCGGAGAGAAACTGGAGGTGGATCCCAAATTAGTAATTCCTAATTACAATTTAACCTTGGCCGAGGGAGCTATTTTTCCTTGGGCTCATGCCTCCCACAAGGTAGGAAGACAGGGATATTATTATTGGAAGCTGAATGATTTGGCCGAGAAATACAAGTTCTCACTGGACGAATCCGTCAAAGACCTTCCAAAGAAAGTGATAGACATTATTCTATACGGGGAAGACGGGTTTGAAGGAGTGATCCCCAACCTAGAAAGGAGATACCACGAAACGGAGTCTGATTTCGCCAGGCAGGAGATAGAGCAGTATATGATTGAAAAGCAATGCGAGGTCTGCTTGGGAAAAAGGCTGAAGCCGGAAGTCTTAGCGGTGACCGTGGGAGGGAAATCCATAGAAGAAGTGACGTCTCTCTCAATAGAGAAGGTAAAAGAGTTCTTTGCCGAGTTATGTTTAAAAGATAATGAATTAAAGATTTCTCAGCCCATAGTAAAAGAAATACTGAACAGACTGCAGTTTCTAATGGATGTCGGCTTGGATTACCTGACTTTAGGCAGGAGGGCGGACATCTTGTCCGGCGGAGAAGAACAGAGAATCAGGCTGGCTACCCAGATAGGCTCCAAGCTCACCGGAGTGCTTTATATATTGGACGAGCCTTCAATAGGCCTGCATTCAAGGGACCAGGGAAGGCTGATTGAAACATTGAAGAAACTGAGGGATCTGGGGAACAGCGTCATAGTCGTGGAACACGACGAGCAGACGATATTGAGCGCCGACTGGGTGATAGATGTGGGCCCCAAGGCGGGAAGCCACGGAGGGAAGATTATTTTTGAGGGGACTCCGAAAGCTCTGTTAAAATCAAAGACTCTTACCGGAGAATATCTGTCCGGCAGAAAGAAAATCAAGTTTCCTCTCAACAAGGTTTTTCCAAAGAAAGAAAAATATTTGGTGGTTAAGGGAGCGACGGAACATAATTTGAAAAACATTACAGCTAAAATACCTTTGGGAAAATTGGTCTGCATCACCGGGGTTTCGGGATCCGGGAAGAGTTCCCTTATGAACGATATCTTGGCAAAAGCGCTGTTAAAGAAGTTCTATCATGCCAAGGATATTCCAGGAGCGCACAAGGAAATCGTCGGAATTAATCATTTAAACAAAGTCGTATTAGTCGACCAGTCCCCGATAGGCAGAACTCCGAGATCAAATCCGTCTACATATACGGGAGCTTTCGCATTCATCAGAGATTTATTCGCAAAGACCAAGGAAGCCAGAATGAGGGGATACCAGCCCGGCAGGTTTTCTTTCAACGTGAAAGGGGGAAGGTGCGAGGCCTGCGAGGGGCAGGGCGTCAAAAAGATAGAAATGTATTTCCTGCCGGATATCTATGTCCAGTGCTCCGAGTGCAAGGGGCAGAGGTTCAACAAGGAAACTCTTTCCATAGAGTACAAAGGAAAAAACATAGCCCAGGTCATGGAAATGAACGTGGAAGAAGCCATGGAGTTCTTCAAAGCAATCCCCGGGCTTTATGAGAAAATGAAAACCTTAAACGAGGTAGGATTGAGCTACGTCCATTTGGGGCAGCCTGCTCCTTCTTTATCAGGAGGAGAAGCCCAGAGGGTGAAACTGGCCACAGAGCTTTCCAGAAAAGCTACCGGAAAGACGCTATACATTTTAGACGAGCCTACGACAGGCCTGCATTTTGAAGACGTAAACAAATTAATCCAGGTCTTGAGGGGATTGGTGGACAAGGGGAATACAGTTTTGGTGATTGAGCACAATAACGACGTAATAAGGAATTCCGACTGGATTTTGGACTTGGGGCCGGAAGGGGGAGAAAAAGGAGGCTACATAGTAGCCGAAGGAACGCCCCAGACAATAGCCAAAAACAAGAAGAGCTATACCGGGAAGTTTATGAATAAGTAATTGACAGAAGACCGATATTTTTATAATTTTAATTATTAGCAGTCAAATAGTTTAAGTGCCAGTATGAATATAAAACCATTAGGAGACCACGTGTTAATAGAGCCGATCAAGGCCCAAGAAAAGACAAAGTCAGGCATTCTTTTGCCCTCGGTAGCGACAGAGGGGTCGGAACAGGGGAAGGTGGTTGCGGTAGGCCCGGGCAAGAAGAACACCGCCGGAAAAGTTGTTGATATGGATTTGAAAGTCGGAGACATAGTTTTGTTCTCCAAATACGGTCTCCACGAAATAAACGTTGATGAAAAAGAATATATAATCGCCCAGGAGAAAGACATTCTGGCGGTTTTGGAAAAATAATATGGCAAAGCAAATACTGTACAACGAAGAAGCCAGAAAGAAGATAAAGACGGGAGTGGATAAGCTGGCCGATGTGGTAAAGGTGACTCTGGGACCAAAAGGGAGGAACGTTATTTTGGACAAAGGGTTCGGTTCTCCGGTCATCACTAATGACGGAGTGACCATCGCCAAGGAAATAGAACTGGAAGACAAGATAGAGAATCTCGGAGCTCAGGTAGTGAAGGAAGTGGCGGAGAAAGCGGATGATGCGGCCGGAGACGGGACGACCACTGCCGTAGTTTTGGCCCAGGCGATAATCTCGGAAGGGTTGAAGAACGTTGCAGCCGGAGCCAATCCTTTGGATATCAAGAAAGGAATTGATAAGGGGGTGGAGGTTGTAGTTTCTTCTTTGAAGGAAATGGCAAGAAAGATCACTACTCAGGAAGAAATGGCCCAGGTGGCTACGATTTCCGCGGAAGACAAAAAACTCGGGGACATGATCGCAGAAGTGATGTGGAAAGTGGGGAAGGACGGAGTGGTAACCGTGGAAGAATCAAAAACTCTAGTGACCGAAAAGGAAATAGTGGAAGGACTTCAATTCGACAGAGGATATATTTCCGCCTATTTTGTGACGGATGCAGCCAGAATGGAAGCTTCTTTTGACGACACTTACGTATTGATTACCGATAAGAAGATATCTTCTATTCAGGAAATAGTGCCCATTTTGGAGAAATTGGCCCAGGCCGGGAAAAAGGAGCTGGTGATTATAGCAGACGATGTGGAAGGAGAAGCATTGGCCACTTTGGTAGTCAATAAATTAAGAGGGATTTTTAATACTCTGGCGATCAAAGCTCCGGGATTCGGAGACAGGAGAAAGGAAATGCTGGAAGACATAGCCATTCTTACGGGAGGGAAAGTCATTTCCGAGGAGCTGGGATTGAAGCTGGAGAATATCAATCTGGAACATTTGGGCCAGGCGAGAAGGATAGTTTCTAACAAAGAGAACACCACTATCGTAGAGGGGAAAGGAGACAAAGCCGGAATAGAAGGGAGAATAAATCAGATAAAAGTGGAGCTTAAGAATGCGAGTTCCGATTTCGACAAGGAAAAATTGCAGGAACGATTGGCCAAACTGACCGGAGGAGTGGGGGTGATAAAAGTGGGAGCTGCCACGGAAGTTGAACAGAAAGCAAAGCAGCACAAAGCGGAAGACGCTTACAGGGCCACTAAGGCCGCCGTGGAAGAGGGAGTGGTATTGGGAGGGGGAGTAGCCTTATTGAGAGCTTTGCCTTCCTTGGACGGATTAAAATTAGAAGGAGACGAAGCAACTGGTTTGAATATATTAAAGAAAGCTTTGGAATCTCCAATAAGGCAGATATCTGCTAACTCTGGAACGGACGGGGCAGTTGTGATCCAAAAGATTTTGGAGGGCAAGGGAAATATTGGGTTTAATGCCCAGACAATGGAATACCAGGATTTAATGGAGGCTGGAATAGTAGACCCGGTCAAAGTCGTCAGGTCTTCCTTGCAAAATGCAGCTTCGGCAGCCGGGATATTGCTGACCACGGAAGCAGTAGTGGCAGACAAGCCCGACGAGGGGAAGAAGAACTCTCTTCCTCAAATGCCAGACATGGGAATGGGATACTAAAGTTCCCGTAAAGTTATCCCCAATTTTTTCTTGACTTATATTTTGTGGTTAGCTATGCTGAAAATGTGCTTGTGGGCGAAAGCCCCGTTCAGCTAAGGATTTCCTAAGCTGAAGGCAAGCACAACAAAGATATCCCCGAAAGGGATGTTTTTGTTTATTCTTCTTCGATACCGTCAGTATAGAGTCTTTGGCCTCCTTTTAACTTAGAGAATGGCATCGCACTCCAAAAAATGATATTGCCATCTCCGATTCTGCGAAGAATAGTTCTTATTTTGATTTTCTTTGAGTCTCCAACGATTCCAATAAAACCCCAATATTCCGTTGCTTTTGCTGTCGTCAATCCGTCTTTTCCTGTCTTCCCTATGGTCGTCAATCCTGTTCTGTATTCTTGGAGCGTTCCAGACTTCTTAATGATTTCAATTGCTAACGGCAGGAGACTAAACTTCAGTAGCTGTTCTTTTTTGTTTCTTTCCCTCCTAGCTGAGAACTGTAAATGATGGAAACCATCTGAATTAAAGACAACCTGACTTTTTAGATAGGGGTTATAAATATTCTTTTGAGCAAGATAAATGATTCGTGCTTTCTCTTTCCTCTCATTAAAATATGTGGCGTCAATCTCCTCCATATTTTAAATATTATACCCTTTTGTATAAAATTAGAAGATGGATAGCGTCTAATCGTCGCGCTTGATTTTAAGGGAAAATTAAGCTAACCTAAAGATAGTCGAGGCAATAATTTCTAATAAAAAATATGGATATTTCTAAGATTATTTTAATAGCAGGAGCCGTAATATTTCTCTGGATTATCTCGGTTTATAACAGGCTAATTACCCTCAGAAACAGAGTGAAAGAAGCTTGGTCTGATATAGATGTCCAGCTAAAGAGAAGGTATAACTTAATTCCCAATCTGGTGAACACCGTAAAAGGATACGCCACACATGAAAGGGAATTGCTGGAGCAGGTGACTAAGGCCAGGACTTTTGCCATGCAGGCAGGAAGCATGAAAGATAAATTGGAAGCGGAGAACGCTTTGTCTTCTTCTTTGAAATCCTTGTTTGCCGTAGCGGAGAACTATCCTGATTTGAAGGCTTCCGCTAATTTTCTTGAATTGCAGAGAGAGCTGACCGATACGGAAGATAAGATCCAGGCTTCAAGGAGGTTCTATAATACTAACGTCAGAGACTATAACACCAAGCTTGAGATTTTTCCGACGAATATCCTGGCCGGCGCATTGAAATTCGAAAAGAGAGATTTCTTTGAGGCTGCAGAAGGGGAGAAGGCGTTGCCTGAAGTTAAATTCTAATGAATCTCTATACTCAGTCTGAATCTAATATCAGAAAGACTTGGCTGTATTTGTTTTTCTTTTTGGCTTTAATAATCGCCGTAGGATGGGCCATGTCTTATTATTTTGAGAGCTACGTTATTTTATACGTAGCTGTTGCAGTAAGCGTACTTATGAATTTCTTTGCTTACTGGAGTTCAGATAAGATAGTATTGGCCATGAACAGGGCCAGGGAGATTAAAAAGCAGGATAATCCGGAATTATATAGAATAGTGGAGAATTTATCGATTACAGCCGGGCTTCCTGTCCCCAAGGTTTATATTATAGATTCTGCGCAACCCAATGCCTTCGCTACCGGGAGAAATGCGGAACATGCGGTATTGGCCGTGACCACAGGCCTTTTGCAGAAGTTGGACAAAGCGGAGTTGGAAGGAGTAATAGCTCATGAATTATCTCACATAGGGAACAAGGACATATTGCTGCAGACCATAATTGTAGTTTTGGTAGGATTCATTGTCATTTTGACAGATTTCTTTTTTAGGGTTAGTTTTTGGGGAGGAGGGAGAAGGAGCAACGACAGGGAAGGGGGCCAGATAGGAGCAATAATTATGGTGGCTGCCTTGGCTTTAGCCGTTTTGTCCCCCGTATTCGCCCAGCTGATTAAGCTGGCCATTTCCAGGAAAAGGGAGTTTCTGGCGGACAGTTCAGGAGCTATGTTAACCAGACATCCGGAAGGGCTGGCCAGAGCTTTGGAAAAGATAGCTGCAGATCCCAACGAATTAAGGGGAGCTAACGATGCGATGGCCCACTTATATATAGCAGATCCCTTTAAGGGTAAACAGAAAAAGAGCTGGTTGCACGGATTGTTCATGACCCATCCGCCCGTAGAACAGAGAGTAGCAGTGTTACGAGGAATGGAGATTTAATTTTTGGAGAGGTCGCATAGTGGCCTAGTGCGCCGCCTTGGAAAGGCGGTATACTCTAACAGGTATCGAGGGTTCAAATCCCTCCCTCTCCGCACTTGAATTAATAGATTATGAAAATTACAATAGTCGGCAGTTCTGTCTTTGTGAAACAGATGGTTGATTATAGAGACCAGTTAATTAGTCTTGGTCATGAGGTAAATCTACATGAGCACTATGTGGCTCAGGCTAAGGGAGGGATGAAAGACTTGATTGAACGCATGGGGAAAGAGCATGCTCTCGTGAAGAAAGAATACGATTACATTCGTTACCATTACAACGAGATAGTAAATAGTGATGCTATTCTGGTTTTAAATTTTGATAAAAATGGGATTAAAAATTATATAGGTGGAAATACTTTAATGGAGATTGGGTTTGCTCACGTTCATAATAAAAGGATATTCTTATTAAATCCTATTCCTGAAATCTCTTATAAGGATGAAATAGAAGCCGTAGATTCCGTAATACTAAACGGAGATTTGAATAAAATATGTTAAAAATAATTTTGGCGACAACGTCTCCCTACCGCAAAGAAACATTCGAGTATTTAGGTATTCCTTTCGAGGGAGTGGGAAGTAACGTGGACGAATCTCAATTAGAAAGGAATAGCCCAGAGGAGTTAGTGAAGGGCCTGTCTAAATTGAAAGCAGAAGCGGTGGCGAAAGACAGATCGGACTCTATAGTCATTGGAATGGATTCTATAGGATATTTCAACAATCATATTTTTGAGAAGCCAAAGTCCAAAAAAGAAGACTTTGAAAGATTAAAATCTTTTTCAGGGAATACGCATTATTTTTATACCGGCATTCACATGATCAATACCGCTTCGGGAGA
This sequence comes from Minisyncoccota bacterium, assembly GCA_041653495.1. Classification (GTDB taxonomy): domain Bacteria; phylum Patescibacteriota; class Minisyncoccia; order Minisyncoccales; family RBG-13-42-11; genus JBAZFF01. Next base: position 15,338 of record JBAZFF010000004.1, on the reverse strand, counting down.
ATCATTATCCCGAGTGGTTAAGACAGAGGTTTTAATGAGAGAAGTTTCGGGAGAGGAGATTGAGAAATATCTCTCCGAAGATGAAAGATTCAATACTTATGCCTTAGGATACGATCCCGTAAGGCATTACAGTGCCTCTTTTGTAAAAGAGATAAAGGGAAGTTACTATAATCTTTTAGGAGGAATTCCCTTGGAAACAATAGTGGAAATGTTAAAAGAGATTCAATAATCATGTTATCTTGAAATTATGGATATAGAAGCATTGCTCCAATTTGTTAAGAAAGAGTCCGACAGGCTCGCCGAGAATTATGGAACCTCGCAAGACAATGTAAAAAGGGTTCTTTCTAGAACAGTAAAATTACAGGAAGAGGTAGGTGAACTTAGCGATGCGATACTTTCTTCAGTCTCTTTCCAAAGGAAAGAGAAACTCGATAAGTTTAATAAGGAAGACCTGGCCGAAGAGCTTTCAGACGTATTGATTTGCACGTTACTATTAGCGGAGGCTAGCGGAGTTGATATTAGGGAGTCTCTAAGTAAAAAAATGGATAAGATTAATAACCGCGAATATTAACATAGGCAAAGTTGTATGGACATTATAGAAAAAGTGAAAAAGTTCGTGGAGGAAGAATGCAATAAACCTACTAATAAATATGGGATAGATCCTTTTACTTTTCATTTTCCGCAGGTGGTTGAATATTCAGGACAGTTGGCTGATAAATTCGGAGCAGACAAGGAGATTTTATTAATTGCAGCTTGGCTTCATGACATAGGTTCAATAATGAGGGGGAGGGAGGATCACCACATAACAGGGGCCGAGATAGCCGAAGAAAAGCTGAAGGAATTGGGATATCCGTTAGATAGAATAGAATTAGTTAAAAAATGCATTTTAAATCACAGGGGCTCTCAGAATAACAACAGAGAAACTTTGGAAGAAAAGATTCTAGCGGATGCCGATGCTATGAGCAATTTTGACAATATAGCAGGGATATTTAAGGCGGCTTTTAACGAGGGGTTGAGCCAGGGACAAGGAAAAGAATCGGCAAAGCAGAAATTAAACAATAAATGGAATAAACTTCATTTTGAAGATTCAAGGAATATCATTAAGCCTAAATACGAGGCAGCGATGTTGCTTCTTAACTAATATGGAAAACAAAAAACCGGGAGTAGGATTTGGCATTATGATTCTAAAAGAAGGAAAAGTTCTTTTGGGAAAGCGTCATGACGATCCCGAAAAAGCATCTAGTCTTATGCACGGAGAAGGAACCTGGACTATGCCGGGAGGAAAGTTGCATTTCCAAGAGGGGATAAGAGAGGGAGCAGAAAGAGAGGCGATGGAAGAGACAGGGATAAAAGTAAGTAGTCTAGAGGTGATAAGTGTTTCTAATGATAAGGTATTCGATAATCACTTCGTGACTATCGGATTCTTGTGTCAAGATTTTGAGGGAGAAGCAAAGGTGATGGAACCAGACGAGATTACTAAGTGGGAATGGTTTGATCTCAATAGTCTTCCAAGTCCTTTGTTCAATCCAAGCCAGAAAATTATTAATAACTATTTGAATAAAAAAGTTTATCAAGATGACTAGCGTCGAGATAAAAGACAGGGAACTTCATAGGATAACCTCCACCGCTATAATATGCAAAGACGGGAAGTATCTGTTGGTCCAGAGAGGCTTAAACCGAAAGGTTTTTCCGGGGAAGTGGACAGTTCCCGGCGGAGGATTGGAAGTGGACGATTACATTGATCTGCCGGCCAACGGAGCCGGGCAATGGTACAATGCCATAGAAAAATCCTTGAGGAGAGAGGTGAAAGAAGAAGTTAATTTAGAGGTAGATAAGCTCCATTTTCTAGTAGACATAGCTTTTATAAGGCCGGACGGAATACCCGTGATAGTGTTAAGCCATTGGGGAGATTACAAATCAGGCGAAGTTGTTTTAAACGAAGAGAATACAAATTATGTCTGGGCCACCTTAAAAGAAGCCAAGAGTTACGATTTAATAAAGGGAATTTGGGAAGAAATAGAAATGGTTGATAAAATAAAAAAAGGATAATTCAAAAATATGGACATCAGAGAAATATTCCAGAACATAACGGATTGGTTAGTCTCCAGCGGGCTCAGGATTTCGTTAATGATTATCGGAGCTCTTTTGGTCAAAAAGATTATCAGGATATTTATAGACAGCACCATAAAAAGAGTAGTCCGTGTTTTTGGGAATAAAGAAGCGGAGGTCCAAAGAGAGAATACTTTGATCGGGATATTCAACGGTATTTTAAGCGTCATAATTTGGTTTATAGTAGCCACTTTTATCCTTGCTGAGTTCGGCGTGGATATCGGCCCCATACTGGCTGGAGCAGGAATCGTCGGAGTCGCCGTGGGATTTGGAGCCCAAGCTTTGGTCAAAGATTTTTTGGCGGGACTTTTCATAATAGTAGAGAACCAGTATAAAGTCGGAGATTCGGTCTGTTTGAATGATACTTGCGGGAAGGTAGAAGACATCACCTTGAGAAAAACGGTCTTAAGGGATTCGGAGGGAAAGATATACCATATCCCTCACGGGACTATTTCTAAAGTTTCTAACTCATCGGACAAAAAATAATGGAGAATCCAATAGAGGAGATCAAAAACAGGCTGGACATAGTGGATGTGATAGGCAGCTATATAAAGCTGCAGAAAGCCGGAATAAATTATCGGGCGGTTTGCCCTTTCCATTCGGAAAAAAGGCCGTCTTTCTTCGTCTCCCCGACCAGGCAATTGTGGCATTGCTTCGGGGGGTGTTCAATCGGGGGTGACATGTTTAAGTTTGTAATGAAAATAGAGGGAGTGGAGTTCGGAGATGCTTTAAGGATTCTTGCCCAGAAAGCAGGAGTGGAATTAAAGAGGCAATCCCCGGAATACGCCAAACTTAAATCAGAAAGGGAAAGATTGTACGAGATTTGCGAATTGGCCTCCAAGTTTTTTGAAAAGCAGCTTCAGGAGAGTAAAGCGGGAAAAGAAGCGAGAGCTTATCTCTTGAACAGAGGAGTCACGGAAGACAGCCTGAAGAAGTGGAGGGTGGGATATGCTCCGGACTCCTGGCAGTCTTTATCCGATTTCTTGCATTCAAGGAATTATACGGGGCAGGAGATAGAAAAAGCAGGCCTGGCCCTGTCTTCGGAAAAGGGGTCTCTGCATGATAGATTCAGGGGCAGGATAATCTTTCCGATATTCGACATTAATTCCCAGCCCATAGGTTTCGGCGGGAGGGTGTTCAAAGACAAGGACAAGAACGAGGTGGCAAAGTACGTAAATACTCCCCAGACCATTCTGTACGATAAGAGCAGGGTTTTATACGGGCTGGACAAAGCAAAATTGGAAATAAGAAAAAACAATTTCTGCATTTTAGTGGAAGGATATGTGGACGCAATTATGGCTTCCCAGGCGGGGACCGAGAATGTGGTTGCAACTTCCGGAACCGCTTTGACTCCTTTCCAACTTAAGATCTTGAAAAGATATACTGAGAATCTGCATACTTGCTTTGATATGGATATAGCCGGGGATGCAGCCACAAAAAGGGGGATTGATCTGGCCCAAGCCCAGGAGTTCAACGTAAAAGTGGTCGTGCTTCCCGAAGGGTTGGATCCCGCAGACATGGTGGTAAAGGACCCGAAAGAATGGGCAGAGAGAGTAAAAGACGGGAAAACAATAATGGATTTTTATTTTGAAACCACTTTCGGGAAATTTGATTCTCAAAGTTCCGACGGAAAGAGGGAAATAGCCAAGGCGCTTCTCCCGGCCGTGAGAAAGATACCGAACAGAATAGTGCAGTCGCACTGGGTTAACGAACTGGCCAGAAAGCTCCAGGTCAATCCGGAGGACGTGGAGGAGGAACTCGGAAAAGTAAAAGAGGACAGGTCCGACAAGTTCGGGATAGAACCCGAAGAAGAAATGAATATTCCGGTCAAAACCAGAAAGGAGCTTTTGGAAGAGAGACTGATAGTATTGTTCTTGAAGTATCCCGGGCAATTAGAATCCCTGCCCGAAGAAAAGCTTTCAAACTTCTCCCCGGAAGGGAAGGAACTGGCGTCAAAGTTAAAGAAGAATCCCAGCCTGTCTCAGAAAGAGCTTGATTCGGACCTGGCTTCCTGGTTTAACACGATAGCCTTAATGTCGGAAGTGGAAGAGATAGAAGAGAAAGATGCCATAGAAGATATAAGCTATTGTCTAAGGGAGGTTGATTCTCTAGAATTAAAGAACAAGCTCGGGGAAGTTTCCAAAGAGCTCAAAAAAGCGCAGATGGAGAATGACAGCAAGAAAGGAGAAGAATTGCTTTTGAAATATCAATCAATCATTAACAAAGCCAAATGAAAAAGAAAATAAAAAAGAAAGTAAAATCCAAAAAGAAAGTTGCCAGAAAGACGGTAAAGAAGTCGGCAAGGAAACCAAAGAAGCATGTTTTAAAAAGAAAAGCGGTAAAGAAGGCAGGGAAAAAGGCCAAAAAGAGAGAAGAGCCCCAGAGAACCGGTAAGGTTTTTCCCAATGACAAGATTCAGCAGCTGAAGGAAAAGGGAAGAGAAAGAGGCTTTGTCACTTATTCGGAACTGCTATATTTCTTTCCTTCTTTGGAAAAGAATATTTCCGCCTTGGAGAACTTGTTTGACGAGTTTGAGAGAGAAGGGATAGAGGTGAAGGAAAGCAGCGACCTGCTTTCTTTGGAAGGGAAACCAAAAAAGATATTAAAGGGGGATGAGGCCGGAATCGATCCTATCCAGATGTATTTAAAGGAGATAGGAAAGATTTCCTTTGTCACCCCGAATGAAGAGAAAGAACTGGCAAAACTGATAGAAAAGGGGGATACGGAGGCCAAAAAGAAACTGGCAAGGGCCAACTTGAGGCTGGTCGTTTCAATAGCCAAGAAATACGTGGGCCGTTCTCCGAATTTAACTCTTTTGGATTTGATCCAGGAAGGGAATCTCGGGCTGTTCAGGGCAGTAGAAAAGTTTGACTGGAGGAGGGGATATAAGTTCTCAACCTATGCCACCTGGTGGATAAGGCAGGCTATAACCAGAGCCTTGGCCGATCAGGCCAGGACTATCAGGATTCCGGTGCACATGGTGGAAACTATTTCCAAATATACCCAGGTCAGGAGAAGGCTTCTGCAGGATTTGGGCAGAGAGCCATTGCCCGAAGAGATAGCGGCCGAGATGGGTATAGAAGTGGAGAAGGTATACCATATACAGAAGATATCCCAGGAAACCGTTTCCTTGGAGACTCCGGTCGGAGAAGACGAAGAAGATTCTGTTTTGGCGGAATTTATAGAAGACGAAAAGACAATAGCCCCCAACGCGGAAGCCGCCAGAACCCTGTTAAAAGAGCACGAGAGGGAGATATTGCAGGATCTCACCCCCAGAGAGCAAAAGATACTGGCTATGAGGTTCGGCCTGGAAGACGGAGTCACCCACACTCTAGAAGAAGTGGGGAAGGAATTCGGAGTCACCAGAGAAAGAATAAGGCAGATTGAAGCTAAAGCTTTGGAAAAGATAAGGGAGCACCAGTCTCTCAAAAAACTCAAAGGATATTAAAAGCATGAGGAAGGTCCTAGGAGAAACTGTATTTTTCTTCCATATCATTTTTGGGATTTTTTGGTATTCTTTGTTTTTAGTTCCGGAAACCGTCTTTCCCGACAGGGTTTCTTTCCATTTCTATTTGAGCCTGCTGGTCGTCTTCCATCAGTTTGTTTGGGGATTCTTGATATGGCCCTGGACCAGAAAATACAGAATGGTCTGCATACTCACTACCATCACCCAGGCCTTAAAAGGAGAAAGCCTTTCCGACCCGAAGAATTACGATCATTCTTTCAGCAGGGAGCTGTTTGGAAAGATGGGCATTAGGATATCCAACAGGACATCTACCTATTTAACTTTCCTGATATTTACGTTAGCCAGCCTCCAGTATGCTCTTAGTTTTAGAGGTTGAAAATAGAGCCATTCTGTGTTATTTTGAAAAGCGTAATCATTCCGGCGTGGCGCAATGGTAGCGCGGGTGCCTGTTAAGCACTAGGTTGTAGGTTCGAATCCTACCGCCGGAGCTAATATTGACAATGCCATTAAAGTATGGTATTGTTTTGTTGGAAGGAGGGGAATATGTTTAATAAAAAGGAATGGACGGTAACGCTTGTCGTCGTGATTCCTAACGAAAGTTCATACGAAAGCTGGCAGGATTTTGTTAATAATAGAACAAAGGGCCCAGCAGAGAAGTATCTCAAAAACGGTCAAATTGTAAAAACTACCGTTGGGGCAAAGACTAAATTCGGAGCAACAATGGAGGCAGAAAGAGATGCAGGACTTCGATCGATGTGCTACATGAAGACGGCATTCTTTCAAGTAAAATCAGTCGAGCTTAGCCAGGAAAAGTAATTTTCCCGGCTATTTATTTTTAATAATTTTTCTCTCAAATTTCTAATGTAATCTTTGTTCTCCAAAATTATAATAATCTTTGAACTGGGGAGCCAACTATTGACAATACCACTAAAATGTGGTATTGTTTTGTTCAGAAAGGAGGTTCAGAATGCCAAGCGCATCAGCAGTAGCGAACCTTAAATGTTCCGGTTGCGGGAGACGTTTATTGAGAGGTGGTAAGATTAAATGCCCTCGTTGCAAGGAAGAGATTGATCTTTTAACAAAGGGCGGAAAGTGGTTATGTCCAAAGTGCCCAGAGCACGGGCATAAACCAAAAACCTTAACCATCGACAATAAAATAAAATGTCCTCGCTGTGGAAGGGAAAATAATTTGGAAGGAGCCGTCGTGGAAAAAACACAGATGATTCTAATTTGGGTAAGGATATCTCGCAAGAAAGGAATTTTCCATAAAGAGAATCTTTATGAGGTGTGGGAAATCCCAAGTTGCGACTGTCCTAGTCTTACCTCTCCTCACGTTGAAGCTTCTCGCATCCAAATGCTTGATGATTCCTGGGGTCTTTCAAGCAGGTTTGCGACTTACTCTTTCCCACACGCTCTTGATTCGGCTAATTGGCGGATTAATGAGTTGGAGAAAGAGGGGTTTATGGGAAGAATAATGCTTTCGGTTTCGTTAGATCATTTCCCAACGGATGTAAGGATTAAGTCTTAACCTCCATGGGCACGCTCGTATTTATACGAAAACGGCCCTTTTATTTTTAAAAACAGGTCCTAACATCATCTAGCCAGGGGAGCCAACGAAGAACCACCGAAGAAGCGGTTTTTTAGTTAAGGGTGTTTAGATATTGACAAAGTATGGTTATGGGTATATATTCATAATAGGAAAGCAGTAAACAAAGGTCGCAATATTAATCATAAGCTTAACTATAAAAAACTATGCCAAGATATAATGGAACCGGCCCTCAAGGATCAGGCCCTGGCACGGGCTGGGGCATGGGTCCTTGCGGATCCGGAATGGGTCTCAGAAGAGGGTTCGGATGCGGCTTCGGAAGATTCTGGAGATTTGGTTCTCAGGTATCGCAAAAAGACGAGAAGCAGATATTAGAAGAAGAAGCTAAAATTCTAGAAGATGATTTAAAGTCGGTCAAAGGAAGACTCCAGGAGCTCAAGGAAAAATAAAAGAGAAAGCCCTGCTTCCGGTATCAAATTGGGGGCAGGGCGTTTCCCCAATTTTTATTGTATAATACATAAAGAAAATTATGCCAAGGCCAAGACTATGCAGGAGAATAAGATTTAGTCCGGACGCAACCTATTTTAAACCTCAAGGCGTGCCTATGAGGTTCTTGGAAGTGATTGAGCTGACCACCGAAGAGGTGGAGGTTTTAAGATTAAGGAACATTAAGGGCCTGGAACAAGAAGAGGCGGCTAAAAAGATGAATACTTCCCAAAGCACCTACCAAAGGATTTTATCTTCAGCCTATAAAAAAATCACAAAAGCCTTAATATATGGCAAAGCAATAAAAATAATAAAAACATGAAGAAAATATTATTTTGCTTTTTGATAGTTTTAATTATAGCGCTCGTCGTTTACCTAATTTTTATTAAAGATAAATCAACAGAAGAACCTCTTTCTGTCAATTTGCAAATAACAGAATATGACAATCCCGTTGCCCTCACTAAGGCGATAGAGGAATTAGAAAAGAGGGGAATTAAAACGGCTACTGTTTTTGTCGGCAAGCAATTTACGGAAGACAATTGTTCTTTAGTCAGGGAATTAGACCAAAAAGGCTATGAAATAGCTGCCGTAGGATACGCTTTTGATGATAACGGAGAGTTTATCCAGCTGGCCAATATGGTAAAAGAAGACCAGGAAAAGATAATAAAAGACACTAAAGATGTTATAGAGGGTTGCATAGGCCATAAGATCGGTGGATTTAGAGCCCAGAGATTCAGCCAGAATAAGGATACTAATGAAATAGTAAATGATGCTGGTTTTAGTTGGCACGGCAGCTTCGTTATCAACTGGCATCCGGAAGCCTCTTACATTCCTTATTATTCCAGCGATTACGGTTTCTATGTGGTTTCCATAGAAGGAGTGGGAAAAAGCGGATATGTTCTGTGCGATACGGCCATGGCTTCCTATAATAAAACGGCAAAAGAATGGAAGGATACCATCCAGGATTATTTCTACCAGCACCAGAAGGATGGCATTCCTTTTATCACGGAATTCCACCCTTATTTCTTGGTTGATAAGTCCGATTGGTGGGATGAATTCATTAATATCCTAGATTGGTTGGGAAAGCAGAATATAAATTATCTTACTGTCCAACAGTTCATTGATTCTTCCTGTCCTGTTTGTGGAGAATAGTTGGCAAAATAGGTTCTGATAGCGTCCAATCCCCGGGGCTGATTAAGATCGCCAATGAGGTGTTTCTTTGGTAGAATGGGAGTGTGAAAAAAATATTAATTATCTTAGTTATTTTGGTTGGTTTTGCTGGGATTTGGTTTGGCTCGAGGTTCTTAATTGGTGGCGAAGAGCCAGTCGTCTGTACAGAGGAGGCAAAATTTTGCCCAGACGGCTCTTATGTCAACCGAACTGGACCTAATTGTGAGTTTGCGGAGTGCCCTTCTAATAACAATGAGCTGTCGGCCAATTTTGGTAACGATCAGGTTGAAAGAGCCATCACAAATTATCTTTTGACTCAGAGTCATTTCAGCTGGAAAACGAGAGATAACAGCCATAATTTCTGCGCAGTTGAGAATCTCAAGCCAGAAAACGAGCTATTCCCGTTATATGTCTGGGCTTATTGCGGAGAATATATTATCCAGGACGGCGAGTTAAAAACATTGAGCGGGTCATCTGGTCCAATTAAGATAGACTATCCGAACGAGTTGTCTTTTTATGACTTAAGCAAGTTCTCCTATGAAGCGCCAGGTGACGGTTCGCATTACGCCGAAGACGTCAGAAGAATATTTCCCGAGGATATTTGGCAGCATATTTTTGACTTTGACAGAGAAAACATCATCAAAAGAATTGAAATCGCCGCATTCACCAATATTTCATCTTGGGAATTAATTAAACAAGCTATTAATAATTGCGAAGTAGAAACTGGTTGGCAAGCACATGATAGAACGGTAAAAGCAGAGCTTAAAAACGGAGAAGAATTATCTGCTGTTGAGCCGGAGCTTGACGATATAATAAACATAGCCGAAGCTGCCGAACCGAAATGCGGTAAAATCTTAATGGGAACGGAATAATAGAACAATATGCGATTAGGAATGAGAGTTATTGTCTCACGTTTCCAAACTCTCGACTTTCAAAGGGCCGCCAGATCTATTTTCAAAATACAATGAAGGCGGCTTTTCTTTCTCAAACAGGCCCTAACCTCGTCCAGCCAGGGGCATAGTTTACAAGAGTTTACAGGATAGAAAATAAGAATCGCCAACTTGGCGATTCTTTGATAGAATAAGGGCATGAGAAGGATAATCCTAACACAATTCATAGTTTTGCTTATCGGTACGGTTTTTGCCTGGCTTAACTTCTTTAACGAACTTATGAATTGGCTGTCAGGGAGCACCTGTGCGACGGGTTGCGCCACGGGCTTGGCTAATCCGTTTTTGACCCCTTGTTTTTATGGGGCGATATTTTTCACCATAGCTTTCATTCTGGGAGTGGTCATCTTAAAGAGAGCCCGAAAATAAGATAGTTTTATAGTAAAACATCATGGGAAACGATCCTAAAGTTTCAATTGTAAAAAACGGCCCCTATCTTGTTTCGGGCGATCTACCGTTGAAGAAGGAAATCATAATTTCCGACGAGGAGGGGAATTCTGTCGACTGGAAGTCGGGGGAGGAGTTTCCCAAAAAGGAGAATTGCGCCCTTTGCCGTTGCGGCCGGTCTGAGAACAAACCTTATTGCGACGGCACTCATGGCAAGGTTAATTTCGACGGAACCGAAACATCTGGGAGGGAAAGTTATATAAAGCAGGCTGGAAAAATAGATGGACCGGATCTCGTTCTCACAGATCTGCGGGAACTCTGTTCGCTCGGTCGTTTCTGCCATAACAAGAAGGGAAATGTTTGGGAATTGACTCAGAAGTCCGGTGATCCAAGCAGCAGGGAAGAGGCGATTAAGCAGGCCTGCAATTGCCCTTCGGGCAGACTTATTGCGTGGGACAAAAAAGCAGGAAAGCCGATTGATCCTGATTTCAGGAAATCAATAAGCTTGATCGAAGACCCGGAGAAGGGGGTCAGCGGTCCGATATGGCTTAAGGGGGAGGTAGAACTGGAAGGGGCAAACGGGGAAAAGTATGAAGCCAGAAACAGAGTGAATTTATGCCGTTGCGGCAAATCGGCCAACAAGCCTTTTTGCGACGGAACGCATATTGCGTGCAGGTTCAACGACGGCGACAAATCTTTGAATAAATGATCGCAAACCAAGCAGTTTCTGATAAAATATAATAAAGTCGAAAAAATTAAATTATTTAAAAATATGAAAGGTTATTGCGTAAATATAGAAAAAGACACGATAGATAATAATAATTTTCGAAAGGTTCTCTATACCGGAAAGCACAGTCAGTTGGTATTAATGTCCCTTCTGCCTGGAGAAGAAATCGGCATGGAGGTTCATAATGATAACGACCAGTTCTTCAGATTTGAAAAGGGCCAGGGGAAATGCATTATTGACGGCAACGAATATGATTTGAAAGACGGCGTGGCCGTGGTCGTCCCGGCAGGCGCCCAGCACAACATCATCAATACCTCTGACACGGAAGATCTGAAGATGTATACCATTTATTCGCCGGCCCATCATAAAGACGGCATAGTCCGCGCTACTAAGGCGGAGGCTGAAAACGGACCGGAGTTCGACGGAATCACCACCGAATAAGGTTCGTCTTCTCCCGGATTTCATTGGTATCAGGTCCGCTCTATCCCAGCCAGGAAAACTTGATTTTTCCAGGAATAAATGTATAATGAAGATACAGATAGAGAGTTTGGACCTACAAATAGTTGTTAGATTATAATTAAAAATACTCAATACTATTTGCAACTCGCCATATTAGGAGTTGATTTTTACTTATAGGCTATGATCCCAAGATTCAAAAAAGTCCAAAAATCTACAGATTCGCATTTTACCAAGGAGCAGTTTCTAGAAGAGCACAACAGGCTGTCTCCGGCAAGCTTTAGAGCCACTATTTCCTTATTGTCCCGTTTTAAAATAGAAAAGCCCCTACTTTTTAAAAATGACTATTGGTCTGTAGATAAGCTTAGAAGGCCGTTTATCGACTGGTTCTCCTCTTTAGACTTGGGGAAAAAAGACGAAAATAAAGATAAATAAACCATGAGGAATAAAAAGAACAAGAATTATACCAGGAACAGAAGGGCGCACAGGCGTTTCTTGGAAAAACACCGCAGCTAGGAATAAACAGGTTTATTCCTAAAACAGAAGCCAGAGCAATTTCTGGGTTCCTTGCTGGAGGATGAGTACACCCTCCTTTTTTATTAGAGCTCCCGATTTTTCTATTTCCTTTTAAAATGTATAATAAAGAAATTAGCCTGAAAGATGAATCATTTTAAAGATTACATAATAATTTTCGGACTCATTATAATTGTAGCTTTCGGGACTTTTTTTATATTCTTTCGGGATGAAACCATCGTTTTGCCCCCCGAATTGGAGCCAGTGGCAGAAGCGGTGGAACCCGAGAATAATGTTGAAGCCCAAGAGATACCTTCGCCGGAGGAAATAAAGGGCATTTACGTTACGAGCTGGTCGGCGTCCAAGAAAAACTATGTTGATTATGTAATTGATATAGCCAAGAATACGGAAATCAACGGAGTGGTGGTTGATATCAAGGACTGGTCTGGATATGTGGCCTATGATACTGAAGTTTTAGAAGTGGAAGAATATAATGCAGAAAGCATAAGGATTAAAGATATTGGTTCTTTAATTCAGAGATTTCACGATGAGGGGATATATGTAATCGCCAGAATAACCGTTTTTCAGGACCCGATATTGGCAGCGGCCAGGTCGGATTTGGCCGTCCATAGCAAATCTGAATCTTTATGGCTTGATAATTTAGGGTTGGCATGGATTGATCCTGCGGCGACGGGAAGTTGGGGTTACAATGTTTCCATTGCGAAAGAGGCCTTAAAACTGGGTTTTGACGAAGTTAATTTTGATTACGTCAGGTTCCCGTCGGACGGAAACCTGAGAGATATGGTATTTCCTTTCTGGGACGGGATTACCAAGAGGCATTTGGTGATCAGGGAGTTCTTCAAATATCTCCGCCAGGAAATCCCTTACGGCACATTGTCGGTAGATCTTTTCGGATTGTCCGCGTCAGCTTCCAACGACTTGGGAGTAGGGCAGATGCTGGCAGACGCCTTTGAATATTTTGATTACGTCTGCCCCATGATTTATCCTTCCCACTATGCTACAGGATTTTTAGGATATTTGAACCCGGCGGAATATCCCTATGAGGTTGTAAAATACTCAATGGAGAATGCCTTAAGAAGGCTGTCAGCTTACGATAAGCTGCTGGTGAGGGACGTAAAATTGCGTCCTTGGCTCCAGGATTTCAATCTGGGAGCGGTCTATGATTCTGAAATGGTAAAGTCTGAGATGAGGGCTGTTTATGGCGCCAACCAGAATGATTTCGCGGGCTTTATGCTTTGGAATTCATTGAATATTTATACTAAAGAAGCGCTTCAGCCGGCTATTTCAGAACAAGATAATTCTGTTAATATTAAATAAATGGGAAAGAACACTGGCTTTATGCATAATCAAAAGTTCGGGTTCACGGCTTCCATCAGGGAAGTGGTTTTCGGCGTGGAAGACGGCATAATTTCAACTCTGGGAGTGCTGGTGGGCATAGCGGCCGGGACGAATGACCACTTCGTAGTCATTATTTCCGGCCTTGTGGTTATCGTGGTCGAATCAATATCCATGGGCGTGGGCTCTTATCTTTCTTCAAAATCAGTGAGGGAGGTTGACGAGCGCAAACTGAAGGAAGAGAAAATGGAACTTAGGGAAGATCCCGAGGCGGAAAAGAGAGAATTAGTTGAGCTCTATGTCAAAGACGGCTGGCCGCAGGATCTTGCCAATGAAATGGCATTAAAAGCCTCAAAGAACAGGCCCCTCTTTCTCCGGGAGATGGCTTACAGGGAATTGCTGCTTCATCCCAGGAAGCTGGAAAAGCCTTTGCAGGGAGGCGTTTTCATGTTCTTCTCTTATATAATCGGCGGGATTATACCGCTTTTGCCTTACTTTATTCTCCCCATTCCGAAAGCTATTATTTTATCCTCAGGAGTCGCTTTCGCCGGATTGTTTGCGTTAGGATGCGTCACGACCAGATTTACGAAACGCCATTGGACTAAAGCCGGGGCAGAGATGGTTTTAGTGGCCGGAATCGCCGCTTTGGTCGGCTATCTCGTGGGGATGGCGGCAGACTATTTTCTTTGAGTTTTAAAATATAATAATTAATTAATACAAACATATGTCAAAAATAATTTCAGTCAAAAACACTTATTTATTATTCGCTCTCTCTTTTATAAGCATGATCCTGCACAACGCGGTTTATGCGATCTTCAAGGCGGAAGACGCTGTTTTCTTCATCCTTACTTTCGTTTTCTTCTTCCTCTTTATAGTTTTCATAGTTTGGAACACAATAAGATACATTATAAAGAGGGAGCCCCAGGACATTTGGAAGCTGGGATGGCTCGGGCTGATCGGGTTGATCGGGCTGACTTCGGAATTCGGATTCTTCGGTTTCTTCGGGTTCTTCGCATTCTTCGGATTGAGAAAATAATATGAAATATGACATAGCGGTGATTGGAGGAGGTCCGGCCGGGATTATTGCGGCAGGGAGGGCAGGGGAGTCTGGTCTGAAAGTTGTTTTGATTGAGAAGAACGAATCTCTGGGGAAGAAGCTCCTGATAACCGGAAAGGGGAGGTGCAACATAACCCAGTCCAGGTTTGAAGGGAACGAACTGGCCGATAAGTACGGCAGGGAGGGCAGATTTTTATTGCACGCGTTTTCCGTATTCGGGCCCAAGAAAGTTGTTGAATTCTTTGAACGCCTAAAATTGAAGACGAAAACAGAGAGAGGCGGCAGGGTTTTTCCCGAAAGCGACAGGGCGTGGGACGTCCTCAAAGTCCTGACCAACTATCTTTCAAGGGGCAAGGTTGCGATATTAGGAGGCAAAGCGGTAAACAGAATCATTAAAAAGGGGAACAGGATAGATTCAATAACCCTTGAGAACGGAGAGAGGATCCTAGCCGATAAATACATTATTGCCACCGGGGGAAAGGCATATCCTGATTCGGGCTCAAGCGGCGACGGACTGAAGTGGGCGGCGGATCTGGGGCATGCGGTGACAGAACTGAAACCGGCGCTGGTCCCGATAAAAGTAAAAGAGAAATGGCCGGAGGCTTTGCAGGGGCTGACCCTAAAGAATATTTCAGTAGATATTCTGCAGGACGGAAAAAAGAAGGAAAGCAGGTTTGGTGAATTGCTTTTTGCGCATTTCGGGATAACCGGCCCCGTTGTTTTGGATATAAGCAGCAGAGTCGGAGACCTTTTGTCCCAAAAAAGAAAAATAATGATTTCTCTGGATCTGAAACCCGCTTTGGATTTTGATACTCTGGATAAGAGAATCCAGAGAGATTTCCTTAAGTTCAAGAAGAAGCAGTTTAAGAATTCCCTGGGGGATCTTCTTCCCAGAAAGCTGATAGAGATTATTGTCAGTCTGTCCGGAATAAACGGGGAAAAGACCGTAAACGAAATAACAAAAGCTGAACGCCAGAGGCTGGTTAAGTTGTTAAAAGGATTGGAGCTGACGCCGACAGGGCTTTTGGGGTTTGATAAAGCCATAATCACTTCAGGCGGAGTATCCTTAAAAGAGATAGACGCCAAAACAATGAAGTCTAAGATAATTGAGAATTTGT
>JBAZFF010000003.1:0-46482 GCA_041653495.1 Minisyncoccota bacterium | reverse complement strand
ATTCGTCTTGAGAATCTCTTCTGTTATCTCTGTCGCTCTTTTGCTTGTGGCGAGATTTTCAATGACAAGATTATGCACTCGCTCTGCGGCCTCTCTTGGGATAGACGTGATTAAATCTACGTTCTCTTTCATAAGTTTTTGGAAAGCTTCGCCAGTTGGGGCATTCAGAATTTCCCTTCTCATAGCGATGCTCATTCGCTGACTATGGGTCTTCCAGGCATTGATATCCTGTTTGTCGACTTCTCTTAGAACTTTGTTCACAACAGTCAATGCCCATGGGCTTATAATCTCACTATATTTGTTAAGCGCCCTTTTAAGAGCTTCTGCTGAGATAACATCTTTGGGGTCATAGCCTCTTATCAGCTTGTTGACTTCTCTTGAAAGGCTTCTTAATGCTCGTTCGTAGTCAAGCTGGATTCTCTTGCTCTTTTGAAATGGAGAATCCGGCTTGCTTCGTTTGATTATCAAAGGCGCTTTTGACTTCGCGTCTATAGTTGAGGTTAACGTATACATCTAATCTCCACCTTATCCTAATCCTCTCAGCTTTCTAAGAAAGTTGTTAAGGGCAAATTGCCAACCAGTATTTCCGCCCCCTTTTTAGTACAACTTGGGCAATCCATTTTAAGTTCGTAAGACATTTTCTCCTCCTCTTCTATAATATGTTTTTGTAATTGACTGTGAAGCATAAATGACTTGCCGCAAATACATACTGCGTTACCAAAGCGCCCGAAGAAGTCTTTAGCAAATCCGTGTTTAATCTTCTTTATCCTCTTCCAAGTTAAATGCGTTCTACCGTTTCCCCTCGGTCGTTCATGACGAACACCGGCTGATAACTGAATATCCCCATCACAAAAACATCGTCCCTGAAAAGTTCTATCTCGATTCCGTTTTCTGATGCCTGCGGATCGGCCTTCTGTTTTGGCCTGTAATCCAGCCATCCACCAGCCATAAAACTTTGCTTACCTGTCCCTGCACGCCGCTCCAACCTGTTGAACCCATCGATCATTACGTTTCCGTCATCCGTCTTGATTCCTAATATCATCTCTCTGCCTCTCTTTCTGGCCTGCCTGCCTATTTTCTACGCTCTCGCGTTTTTTCAGTTGTATTAATTCCTGACATTTCTCGTTCTTCATTTTTTACACCTTCCCGTTCCAACCTCTCCCAACATTCACCCTCCCGGCACCCATCGCAAGGCAAGTCACGGAGCAGGCACCAGGGCCATACGTAAATCCACTGCATCAGCACTTATAATTATCAATCCGGGCCTTATGTTCGCCCTTCAGAGTGTAAAAGTCCTCACATAGCGTATCGAGTTTTTCGAAGAGCCGATCCTGTATCTGTGTAGTTCTTCCCTGGTTGCCGTCTATCTGTCTCAGTGTACGGGTAAAAAAGAACCCGACAACCATAAAGAGAATCGTAATCGTACCCCCTGCAAAATAGAGAATCACTTGCCCTGTAGAGATCGAAACCACTGGCGCTTCCGCCGCTGCCGTATTCGCGGGAGTCATAGCGCAATTAGTCGCTGTTCCGGCAACGGCTTCAGCATCAGTGCAGTATTCAGTCACGCCAGCGACGGTTTCGGAGGCGGGGTGGCAACACAACTGCCATAAACAAGACCGCCCGAAGCATTGACCTTTACACAATAGTTCTCTGTTGCTGTCCCTGTGATTGTCGTTGTTATCGGAACTCCATTCACAATGGAACCGTCAGGCATGAGATACTTTGCAGCACTCAAAGGCATGGTCAAATATTGATTTGCTCTTGTTGCATTCGCAGGGGCAACAGTTGTTCCACTGATAATGCTTACTATACTCCCATCAGGCTGTAGAATCTTGTCGGCAGTAGGGTTATAATTGTTATAAGACTCTGCCCCATAGCAAAAAGAGCAGAACAGCAAGACAAACAAAAACACGAATAGTATTTTCTTCATTCTGAACCTCCTTCCTCTTCATCCCAGTCTTCTTTATCGGGATCGAAACCGAGCATTGTAATAATCTCCTCGCTTGCGGGAAGGTCCTCGTCTGTGTCGTCCTCTTCGACCGAATCTGTGCGCCAGTCTATCGGCTCTCCTGACACTTCGCCAAAGTTTGCTTGTGGCAGATCTTCTATGTAATCACTCATTCGCTAATCCTCCATGCAGAAAACACAACAGGCGAGATATAGGATTTAAGTGCGACTGACGGGGTGTTCCCCAATCTTTCGGCAACTTGCTTGGCTACGCTCTTCACCTGTTTTTTGTATTCCTTTTCATTCTTTGGCGCTTCCATTCCGTCAATAAGCTGCTTGGCTGTTTTTGTTCCAAGCAATGTTCTGAAATCTTTTGTCTTAAACTTGCCGCCATCAAGAGACGCGGTGTATTTCAACAGTGAACCTCCGTCGGTATCAAAAAGCTTTCCATTCTTACCTGCCTTCTTTGCCCGTTCAACAAGAATCTTCGCTGTCGTCTTATCCTCTATCGGGATCTTGTTTTCAACACCCTTCTTGCCGATAAAGTGCAAAAAGACCTCTTCTGCCGTTGCTTCTACATGCTGACCTTCAAGCGTTGTCGCCCCGTAAGCTTTTACTTTGCCTTTGATTTCATCGGAGCTACCTGGACGAATGCCGGTCTGCATAATGAGACTGAGAACCAATGCCTCTTCCTTCTTTTGCTTCAAGGCTTTGTCGTTCTCTTTCATGATCGAGTCGAACTTCTTGTTTAACTCTTCTATGCGACCAAACTTCTTTGATGCTGCTTTTGCCCAATGCTTTTCGCTGTAGACATATTGTGTTCTGCCGGCAGCGTCTTTGCCCTTTACAAGCAGTTCAGCTTTAGGATCAGGATTATAAGTTATGTCTGTCCAGGCTGGCGGGATCTTGAGCTTTGCAATATGCACTGGAGCTTTTCCTTCTTTCAGAGGAGTCATACCTTTGGCTGGCTTTGATTCTTTCTTGCTTGAAATCGTTCCGCCACCCTTACTTGTGAACTGACCAGCATTCTCAGGCTGACCGCGAGGATGCTCGGATTCCTTAAAATCATCAGTCACATGATGATAATGTTCTTCGTCGAATTCTGGATCTTTTATCTTCTCAAGCTCTTCTTTGCTCAACGAATTACTATCTTTTGTCCCTTCATCGTCTTCCTCATCCTCATCAACAATCGCTCCTTTTGGAAAACCAGCTTCAAAAGGATTATATTTCTCCGAAGGATAGTCGGGAATCAAGCCCCATATTCCTGTTTCAACAATGGTCTTTCTCAGGAAATCCGTGCTAAAAGGAACACCAAAATAAGCGGTTCCGTCTTTCCATGTCGGATCGACCACATTGCCCTCTTTATCAATGCAAAAGGCGTGATTAAAAGGAAAGCCGTTAATGGCCTTGGAATAAGCAATGCCTTCGCAATAGGTATAGTTATCATTTTCCATCGCAAGCAGTGCCGCATTCCGGTAGCACCCCTTCATCTTGCCCTTCTTAACATCTTTCGGAAGCGGGGCAGGCTTAAAGAACTTGCCTTCTTTTGATACAAGATCATATGTATTGTCGTAAACTCTTTTGCCTCCGGCTCCTCCTGTATTCTTTTGATAAAAATCTGAAACCTGCTTTATATGGGAATAAAGATTCTTTTCGTCATCTGTCTGTGGCTGTTTGGAACCTTTTGGTTTCGATTCGGATTCTTCTTGTTTCTTTCCAACCCCACCACCCTTGGATGTAAATTTCCCTGTCTCTTCTCTTGGATGTTCCTCTTCTTTGAAGGCATCCCAGACCCTTCTGCGAATATCAAGAAACTTCTTGAAAACATCGCGGACCCTACTTCGCTTGTCAATAGATTTGCCTTCAGGATTTTTCTCTACCTTCGCTTGCTCTTTGCTTTCTGTCAATTTAGGATCATCCGCGCCAAGACTCGCATTTGGATCCCCTTCTTCTGGTTTATTGGGCGGGGAAGGAGGTTGTTGTCCTTCCATTCCAGGCATAGCAGGAGGCGGCTCATTCTCTGCGTCTTCGATATCTTCGTCAGTGATGTTTGTAAACCTTCCGGTAACGCGACTGAGTTGTCGTAATTCTTTCAGGGCTGTTGACTTCTTGATAAGACCCGTCGACTCCGCTCCCGATATTGTACCTGAATCGTTTGCTGCAATGGTTGATTTTTCTGTATCGCTCAACTGCCAGAGAGGATTGAATAGGAACTCTAAGTCCGAAGGCATTTTCAAACCTTTGGAGCGAGCAATAATAGCAAAGAGCTTATCAAGCTCTGGCCTTAATTGATTCTCCTGGAGTCGATTGATATTGTCGTAATAGTTCCTAAGGTCGCTTTCCCCTGTTGAAGATAATCCTGCGGGACTTTGTCCGAACAATCTCACCAACGGGATTCCTGTTGCTCCAGATATCTGCTGGCCAAACTGGATGAGAATATCACTGACCCCGCCAAAGGTGTATTGGTGAGTAGTGAACTGATCTTTCCCATCCAATAAGGTGATTCCTTCCATTGACTGGAGTTGACGAATATACTGGAACATCTTCAACACTGCCGCTTCTGTTTTGCCTCCTGCGGCAAGAGCTTCTCTCAGACCGTCTATCTGCACGACTCTCAAATGGGCTCTATATAACAACTGCGCCGCACCAGTGGTAGAGCTATCAAACGCAAGAAGCCTGTCATAGATTCTTTCTACCACAGACAAGCCCCAGAGATTCTCGAACAGCTTCTGATAGTACGGCAATTCAATCCCGTCAAATCTCATAACCCTCGTGTAGTGAATTTTCATTGCAGGAAAAGTGGAAACGCCAGGAAGGACTTCGTAGAACTTTGGCTTGCCGATATCTTGACAAATATCGGTAATAAGCTCGCCAAAGCTTGGCTGGACCATCCATCTGTCCATCACGACCAAGCCTTTGAACTTATCTTTTCCAATTGCTTCAATGTTCAAAGGCTTTGTATAATCGGCGCCATCAACCAGGATAATTGCAACCGCTCCGCCGTAAAGTCTTGCCCACTTGATTCCACTGCATATGTTGCTCCAAATTCCAAATGTGCTCAAAGCAACATTCATCTTTTGGACACTGCCAGGATCCATCTGAGTGTGAAAGGTCACACCCGCTCGCGTCATGTCCTCAGCAATACTATCAACAGCCGCACCAACAAGCCAACTGCTCCTGTAGGCTGCTTCAAGCTGCAATCTGTCTCTGCTAAGGAAAGGTCCGAGCGCGTAATAGGAATTGGAACTTTGATTGTCTGCCTGGATGCCGAGTTTTGCAACGAGATTGACGAAACTATCTGAGGTCGCTTGAGCCGTTACGATGTTCTTGCCGGTAGGTTTGATTACTGCCGCTTTTTTCTTTCTATGATTCGCCATTGACAAATCCCCATTATTTTTTAGTGTCAGGAGTTATTCTTATTGACAATAATAACGGGGAATCGTCAATCTAAAAACATATATTTTAATATTCTTGGAGGCCTTTGCATCTCTATCTTTTTATAATTCTTGAAAAGATGCAGGCTGATGACATGCAAAATGGACAATATGGATAAAACAATCGTTAGCCAATCGACCCAGTCAAGAGCTATCATATTTTCTTCCATTACGACGGCCTTTCTTTCTGATTCTCCCCAAGAAAGACATAATAATTCATCTTCTCTCGGAACTCCTCGACAGGCTCGATTATGATTATGCCAAGATGCTCCTGGGTGTTGTAATGAGCGAGATAAGCATCTCTCGCCGCTTCTTCCGTATCAAAGCCGAGCATGACTTTGTCTTCGTCAAATCGATTGCCTTGCACCTGCTTTATCGTGAAGACTTTATCCGCTTCTGCATTCGGGCCAATGAACACGTCTATCCCGTCGCTGTCGGCTCCTTGCGTTCCTTCAATATAGCCATAAGGATAAAGGAACTTCGTCTGCCAATGCGTTCCGTCTGGCTTTGTTCCTTCTCTGATGCTACCGACTGGTTGCTCGATTATGATAGGGATATGCTGGAAGTCGATCTTCTCTAACTCTCCAGCGTCTTTTGTTTGCATATACTTACTTCCTGGCATTGCTTTCACTTTATCTCTGAGCAACATTTCTATTCCTCCTCGCCTGCATTGCTATGACAACACCTTGGCATTCTCAAAGAAACCATTCCCAAGCATGATCTCGGAAATAATTTTGTATCGGCATAGACTTTATTAGCGTCGCTCGCCTTCTGAATCTGAAAATCAATATTCAGGCCAGTCATCTGCTTTCCCAACGCCGAATAAGCAAGACAAAGAGAAACCCACTTACCATTACTATGAATTCTTCTCGGATCTCCAAATCCTTGCTTTTCCCATTCTCCGTCATCAAGGAGAAGTCGGACGTCAACATCACGATAAGTTTTATGTGTTAACGCCGACCCCACCAGATAACAGGGCTGGCCAAATGCGTTCCACACTTGTGATCCAAACTCATCAAGCCATAAAGCTGCTGGCATGCCTACGCCCATTGCTTCTATCCTTTCAATAAGTCGATTACGGAATCGCCGGGACAAAAGAAAACTTCGATGTCCAGACTAACGCAAAAACAATAAGAACGAAAAGAAAAATTGTAAGGATCTTCATCTTGAATCTCCTATTGCAAAGCTCTGGCGCCTACTTCTATGTGCGGCATGACCAATATGATACTTGCCACAAAGAGAACAATAATAAGCGTTCATGATTTCTTTGAATGCCAGCATATGTCTTATCGCTGCCGCTTTCGCCATTGCTTTGGAACTATACTTTATCTTTCCGCTGCATTGTCTGTTCTTTGGCTTCTGCTTTCTTTTCCCTGACATTGGCTTCAACCCTCCGCAAGATCTCACCAGCAATTTCTTCATCGGTTGAATTTGACCATGGATTTGGTTGTGGGCAACTCCTCAGTAAAGCAATTCTTTCATCGAACCATTTCAAAGCTTCTCGGAAGCTTTCAGAAATCTTGTTCTTATCTGAAAGGAATTCCATTCCTGCTTTGAAAGATGCCAAGAATGTTACATTGCAATCCCTCGGAGGAATTGCATCCAATGCCATTTTTTGGAAGATAAGCTTCTTTTTGTTTGGACCAATATTGTTTTCGACCATGGCTCATTCTCCTTTCGGATAGAATGTCTTTGCAAAAGCTTTATATCCTTGAGAACAATCGCACTTGACAACTTCTCGGCCTGCCTCTGTATCACTGCCGTAGACAATCTCACCAGAGCCTAAGCAGCTATCGCATGGCTCTACTTCTTTCATCAACCAGATTGTTTTCTCAGGCAACGGATATTTCTCTTTGACTTCCTTAACCCATTTTCTAAGACAATCTTGAAAAGTCTCATGTTGCTCTTTGGTTGTCCTTATCCAGTCTTTGACGCTTCCGGGAAAAGATTCTGTTGGAGGAAAGACTACATTAAATTCCTTTTGCTCCATCATCCTCGTTGATCCGTCAATAAACTGATGGTGCATTTGCAACAACATGATGCCTCCTTTCCTGATTACATCTGTTCTTTGACCTCTGCTGCATCTGCTTCGCACTCTTTGCAGAATCCAGATTCCGTTTCTTCGCGCGGCAACTCACAACCATCGCAGAAAAATCCAAGCCATCATATTTATTACATCCCTCACCGCCACACAAGCTACATAATGCCATTTGTCTTCCTCCTTACTTCTATTATACACTTATACACTGCTTTAAAGGAATCCAGGAATTATTATCCAACCACCTTTGTCCAATCAATCGACCCGGCAAGATCAAGCTCAGTAAAACCCCAGACCAAAGCATCCATTCTATTTGGGGAAGGATCTCCTGGAGTCCATAAGCACATTTCATCTTCCAATCGGGGGAACTCTCCCAGATGATGAATCCGTCCTTGTTCGTAAATAACAGAGACAGGTTCCGCCCTTGTCCTTTTTGATTTAGAAGCATGCACCAACTTGACCTTTACCTGATTGTCAACCTGGGCAATAACATTCAAAATCATTTCTCCCCCGTTGTTCTTCTCTGCCACTATATACATCGCTCCCGCCTGATAGAACGCTGCAATAGCTGCTTGTGCCCATTTCAAAGGGGGCCCTTGCACGCTATCGTCCCGCAGAACATATCCATGCTTCTGCAATCGACCAGTTGTAATCACACCGCACTCATCCCCAGTTGAACTTGCTGAAGGATCGACAGCAACAACAATCTTCTCCAACTTATCAGGCAAAGTATAAACCCTTGTTGCTTGGATAACATCCCTTTTCCATAACGCACCAGGGACTTCATTCACATCTTCCGCAAGGATCTCCATTCGATAAGCAATACTGGACATATCGCCTGTTATCTCTTTCAATGCCCCTCTGCTTAAATGGGGATTATCCATTGAAGTAAAATGGAAGGTTTCATATCTTTTTGGATTTGTCTTCTGCTGTTCTTTCATCTTGGCGAACATCTTTGCAGCATGTTGCAGATCATTTGCCTTGCTGACCGATCTCGTCCGTAAGCTTGGAGGGGTGTAAATGAATATTGCATCACCATTGGTATCCAACATCATAGGAGCGCCAACAAGATTCCAAGCGTCTTCATTCATAAGCTGGAATTCATCGAAGATAATAACATCGGCGTAATCTCCTCGAAGACTATCCGCGTTCCATGCTGTCTTTGCTTTTATGCGATTTTCTGTACCAGGAACTTCGATGTAATGCTCTGATTCATTCTTGTAAAGCTTCTTCGCTTTAACTGGCTCATACAATGCTCTGGTGACTACGGCCCAGAATCTTCCAATCTGTTCTGACGTTGGTGCCGCATAGAGAACCCTTTTTCCTGCGAGGAACTCCTCTGTTCCAAAGATACCAACACCGACCGTCTTCCCTCCCCGACGACCGGCCTTTACCATTTTGCGCTTTGCCTTACTATTGATAAACTGCTTTTGTTTCTCTGTCGGACGCGGCAGACGAATTCGATATTCTTCCGACATTATCTCTATTCCTTCTCTCCGTCAGGCGTCAGGTCGGATTCGTCCACTTGTGGTTTATCCTCATACTCCACAATGAACTTGACTGGACCGCCATCTTCTCCTGTCAGAATTGTCTTGTCACCATATCTCTTTGACTTCAACTTACTCATTAACCACTTCCTGGTGTCTACTTGGAGTTTCGCCTTACCTGTTGCTGCCGGATGCATAATAGAATCATCAGACAGATCCACTATCTGTTCGGCCCAGGCATCCATCTGTTTATCTTTGGCCTCTTGATACAATAATTTAAACTCTGGATATTGATTTGTCCAGTCTATTACTGTCTGATATGCAGGCATCTTTGCTAACTTACAGATTTTGCTGAGAGTTTTACCTCCTGCCATCTTATCGCATATCTTCTTGGCCAGAGCTTCTGAATAGGCTCTTGGTCTTCCATTCTTATTCCCTCTCTTGCCTGCTTTACTGGGGAGTTTTGTAGGTCTCTTTACCCCTTTTGGATAAGACCTTTTCTCCTTCTTTGTTTCTGTTCTTCTGTTTAGCTTGACCATTTTGCTGCCTCTTTTATGGATTCTTTACTGTGAAAACTTTCTCTATCTCTTTCTGAAATTCATCATTATCGTCTTCTGGCATCACTTCCACCAGATCGATAAATCCCATTAATGCCTTTTTGACTTCTTCTTCGAAATCCTTTAAGTGCTCTTTACAGAAATGGAGCACCATTATCTTGTGTTTTTCTCTGATGAACTCCATATGGAATTCGGCCTTCTTGATCTGTTTGCCAGTCTTTCTCTGCCTTTGTGCCTTGTAATAGATATCTCGACAGGTGATACAATCAGCCCAGGGTCTTTTCAACTGCTTTATGTTTATTTTGATGGACATTTTATTTGCCCTCTGAGGAATATGTTAGTAAATTGGGGTTCTTCCTTGTTGCACTTCGTGTTTGAGAACTTCGAAATCAATTGCATTCTCTCTGTTCCAGAAAGTGCCGTCCTTTATCTGGATAAGCAATTTGATATCTTCTTGCAGGGCTTTCAGCGATGGGATTGTTTGATTGAATTCATACATAATATTCTTTGCTTTTTTCAGAAGATTTCTTTCATATACTTCTTGGAGCAAGGCGTTCAGTTCTGGTGTATATTTCATGATTGCCCAGAGAATCATTTTGCCTTCTTTGCATGGTTCGATAGCCCAAACGCATTCATCTTTTATTGCTGATACCAGTTCTTCGAGATAAGGCGGCTTTATACTGCAATCCATAATCAGCTTCAGAAAAGCCGCGTTTTCTGCATCCTTGTCATTTGCATTGAATTCTATTCCCCAGATCAGGCCTCTTTTGTCCGGAGAGATTTTGTCGAATCTTTCTTGGAGTGTTTTCATTTTAAATCTCCTCTACCTTTATCCCTGCCCTTTGGAACCAGTCCGCAACCAGATGTCTATGACAGAACTGGCCGCTCTTCTCATAGCAAAGCAATATTGCCTCTTGGCCAAGTTCTTCTGCAACCTGCTTCGGATCAAGCTTGCTGAGAATCTCTTTCTGATAGGTTCTTTTGTACTGCTCTTCGGTTACTTGCCCGTCCTTATATCTCTTTACCAGATTCCATGGCGGAGCAAATTTCTTATAGATTCTTTTACGGAACCAAGAAGGGGTGATCGCTGCAATGGAAACAGCGTTTGGATGTTGACCAGATTTACCAAAATAGGATGTCTTCAATTCTTTGGTCCTTTCTTGATGATAAGATCAATCCTCATAATAGAAAACACCAGGGCTATCAAAACAAACAAGGAGAGACCAAGACTGATAGCAGCAATAACAATCGCAGTTTTCAATTCAATACTCCTTCTGAGTACCAAAGATCGATAAACACCCACATTAAAATTTGTCGGCGTCTTGAAGCAAGTCTTTCCTGTTCGATTCTTTCCCTGTTGTTCATGCTAATCAAAATAGCCATAATGTTTTCTCTATCCAAGACCTTCTCTTTTACGAGATTACTTTATAATATTGTTATCTTAACAAAAACAAATTTCTTATCAGAACTCGATGCTTCTTTTAAAATCTTCTTTGACCTCAACAACCTTTTTGATTTCTGATGTTGTCGTCTTTTCAAATTCTGGATGAAGATGATATTTATTATCTCCAAAACACTGATATATCACTCGATCTTCCAAAGCCAAATCAATCCTTAATCGAGGAAAATCTGCAAGTGACAACTCCACAAAACCGATAAAACCGTTGGATTGATTCATAAAATCAATCATGACAGAGTGTTTCTTTTTCAGGCGTTCTATTTCTCTCTTCATCTTATCTTCTTCCGAGCTTCTCATTTAACTTCCAAAATCTCAATATCATAGTCGTCAACTATTCCTGATTCCCAATCACGATGTTTATTCGTAATCCTTATAGAATATAAAGCGCCGTGCTTTATCACTTTCGGCCAGATAAAATTATCCATTGACATCGCAAGGTCATCCCAAATCCAAGCGCATTCAGGACAACCGGAGCAACTCTTTCTCTTGAGCAATTTCAGTTCTTGATGATAAGCAATCTTGAGGCCGCTATAATACTTGGAGACGGAACCCCGGAAGAAAATGCCTTGGCAAATTTTTTCTTCTGCCAATTTCACAATCTCTTCTTGTTGAGCAACAGTAAGCCTTATATCGCCAAGGCCAAGATGATGTTTCTCATCAAATCGCAATTCCTTGAAATATTGCTCGGTTTTTTTAGCAACCCCTCTTTTTTCGTCTATAGATTTCATAATGAACCATCCTCGTAGTAATCTTTGTATCCACACTTCGGGCAAATTGTCGTTCCGCAAAATCTATGATCGGTTCCGTCGGGTGTATCTATTGTCCATACTCTTTCCAGAATAAAGGTTGTTCCTGTTGTTTCATCGTCAGCAAGATTAACCGGATTTCCTGCCTCACTTCCGCAATGAAAACACTCTCCACCACTGATTGCGAATCCCGCAGTTGTTGTTCCTATTTTTTTAATCATCCTTGCAATCAAGGGGAATGAACACCGATATCCGCCTGTCCAATCGCAGAATAGTCTCCATGAATCATAATGGAGCCACGTGCAAAATCTGAATATGGTTTTATAGAGAACCCACCAGTGAAGATTTGGCCACTTCCATCCGAAATATTCCTCTTTATGCGGAAGCAATCTCAAACCAAATGATCCCTTTGCAAGCATCTTCCAGAATAACCAGCGGCGAGGACGAACAAATAACCACCCATAAATAAAACGAAGCCGTTTCATTCTATCCTCCAAAGTAAACAGGATACTTCTCTTTGACTTCCTCATGAAGAGGATTCATCAATTCTCGCATCTGCTCATGGACCGCTTTGTCGTCTCTGCGATAGAACATATAGCGCCATTGAGAGACAGGTGCAGTTACCCATATCTCTGTTTTTAAGCAGGTTGGAAGCTCGCCTCTTGCTTGCTCTGACTTCCAGCCGAATTTCAACATATCGACATAATTCTCTTCGTCTCGAAAACGATTTGCAAGCCATCGCCGTTCAATATCGTTAAGATGCCTTTGCGCCTTGAACTCAATCAAATCCTGATTATTGAATTCACCTTCAGGCAAATCCAACCATGGAGGAATGATGAAAGCAACACCGTCCTTATAATTACAATATCGGGTACTTTCCTGGGCGAAGGAGCAAGGACGATGCCGGACAAGTTCGTGAGAAACACCACGATCCGTGATGAATTTCACTGTCATGGCCAAAATCAAATGATGGCTGTAATGTTCCGAAAAAGCACGAATTGCCGATTCGGACCAAAGCCAATAATTCCCTTTGGGCAAGTCTTCTCTCTGCTCAACCTCGGTAAAAGCCGTTCTATTTCCAACGACGATAGAATCGCCGTAAAAAGAAAATGATCTCAAGAACGGAGAAGGATATTTTGGCAATTCAGCCCCAAAATATAACCGCACTTCCCATGAATGTTCAATCATGGCGAAGTGCGTTCGCTTCTCAAGCATTTCGACAAAAGGCTTTGCAGATGTTTCCGTAATCTTGTCTTCGGATTTGTAACAAGTTCTGCCTGCCGCTTCAATGAGCCTGTCCGAATCTGCATAGCTGTAAGGAAGCTCCGGGAAGCCCGACATCGCCATAATCTGATAACTTGCTTTTACAAGTCGCATTTCATTTCTCCTTTTGGGTAATTACCTGGATTATCACAACAACGATGTTGAATTTTACTGTCTACTATCTGCCATTTATGATGTCTTGTTATTTGCTTTCCGCAAAGAAAACATATTCTCTTTGGAACATTGTTGTTTAATGATCTTCCGCAAGTCGGACAAATTTCATTGCTCATTTCTTTAAACCTCTTTTTTATGGTCGGGATGGTGGGATTTGAACCTGCGATAGCCGGCTCCCAAAGCCAGTGCGGTACCAGACTCCGCCACACCCCGCAAATTATCACGCTTCCTTCAAAGTGTAATCAACGATATAATCATGTTTTCCTGTTTCGTCAGGCTTGCGCTCACCCTCTGTTGCTACTTCCTGAACTATTCCCCAGCAAATTTCATTTACATTTTCTGACCATCCTGGATCATCGTCACAATTTTCCCTTTCCTGTTCAATCGCATTTTCGGCGGCTGCCTTTGCCTCGTCTGCCGAATCGTGATAGGAAAGACCTAATCCGTTTGGATCATATGAAAAATAAAGCATTCTATTCTCCTTTCGTTCTTTTCATAATCTTCTTGACTTCAATAAGGAACTGATCGTGATCGGTTTTCTGCAACTTCAGTATCCTGATCGCTTCCGAGTTGCCTTCAAGGGCACAGGAGGCGATGGCTTCGATTGTTAGCCCGTAATAGTCATAAGCATCAAACGGCATTGCTTTCCTCCAAGTATTTCGCTGCCAGCCAGCAGAAGCGGGCGGGGTTGATGAAGAGCCACGGAATAAAATCCTTCCGCATTTCTTTAGGAGAAGGAGTCGGCCAGTCATTCCCGCCATCTTCATTCCACCATTCAGTAAGAGCAAATAGGCTAAAACTATCCCACTCCCCCTTTTCCACCAACACCTTCATTACATCGTGGGCATCCTGCACGGTAGTGAAGGTGTGCCTAATTGCAAATATCCCACACTTTCTACATAGTATATTATCACTTCCAAATTGGTCTGAGTATTCATGCCAGCACTCACCCAACAACTTCTCAGTGAGCATCTTCTTTTGGTCTTCGGTCATGGTGTAGGTTGTCATGGCTTCTCCTTTCTTATCCAGATGAGAAGGTCGATAAGGGCGTCAGTGTGGTTGGTATATGGAATCATAAATCCATCACCCTTTTCGCCAGTGTATCCACAATGAGTTTTTGTCATGTTAAAATGTAGTTCTGACTGTGATGCAGTTGTATAGTAACACTCCGGCAACTCCCTCCACACTTCGGCCATTGAAGGGGCGGGAATGTCTCCCTCCCAGGAGCAGGCCGATATATCTTTCATCATAAGTCGAGAGCTGCCATTTGCATATACTCTATGTATCGCCTCCGTCTCCAGTGCAATACCTGCATCAAACAGCCTCTTGCTTGCTTCAAGGCTTGCATAGTTAAGTTGGTTAAGTTGGTTCATTTTTCCTCCTTTATCCTTAAAGCACTATGAAGCCGCAAAAGGATATTGAACGCTACCTGCGCCGCATGATAACATCCTGTCTCTGTATCTTTCGATAAAGGATCTATCTGACACGCCGCAAGGTGCCGCATTGTTGCATCCCAAAATCTTCGGTCTGAATCTTCAAACGGCTTCAAGCAATTGAAGCACTCATACTTCTTTTCTCCAGCCAAAAATACATCTGCAAGAGGCTCGAGAATGACCAAAGGCATCGGATACCAGCCTTGCTTTCCGACGTCAAACTTTGCGCCCTTGGACTTATCGAATTCTTTTTCCTGATCCGACATTTTACCGTCCCTTCCTATCCGTTATCAGAAGTCGATCTTACCTGATGATCTGAGCAACAAGGACAACCTGTATTCGCAATAACGCGAACGCTTCTGTCGTCCCATAATTCAAACATCCCGAAGTCTTTTGAACAAGTCACTTCAAGACCGCCGATGCCGTTCTCTTCAAGCCATTTTTCGACGTAAGGAATTTGTTCCGGCTCACAAGCTCTCGCCGTGAATATTTTCACAGTTCGGCCTTCTGCAATCCAGTCCTTCACTCTGACCAGCATTGCGGGAATTGCCTCGCCGATATTATCCGCTCCACGCCAATGATCATACAGAGCAAGAGTCCCGTCCAAATCAACACCAATCCAACCGTTCATCTATTCTCTCCCTTCAAGTTCTTCTTTGACATCGTTATAGATATCCTTTTGCTTCTCTTCGAACCATTCCTGATCCATCAACCACTTGAGATAATCAGTTTCGATTTCAGTAATCTTCTTTCCTCTGTGCAAACCAAACGGCAGAATTCGAATTGTATTGCCAACCTCTTTGTCGGCGAGATAGTCCCGAACATACTTTTGGGCTTTCTGCTGCATCTCCTTGCCGCTGATAAGGTCGTCTTCATGCTGCTCTGCGGCAGACTGAAGCATGACAATTAGCTCCTTGAGCTTTGCGAGGGCTGTCATCGTGATTGCCTTACTATAGTCGAGGGAGTCTGTGTCGGCCTCACGGTCGTATTCTTTTCATCGGAACGAACATCATCAGGCGAATACTGTCCTCCCCATGTCTCAACCGCCTCTCTGATGTAATCGGCCATTTCTGGAATAGTCATATCTTCCGGGAGGTCAACTGCGACAAGAAAATACTTACGTTGCTTTTTCATTCCTTCACCTCCACAATTCTCCAGGCATCCTCATCTTCTTCAGAAAACATTTCAGCATCTTCTCTACGAAAGAATCGAAGAGCTTCTTTGATTTTATCCGTCCAGAAAACTTGGCCGAACTTCATGCTTCTGTATCGCAAATCTGAACCCGATTGACCATTTTCTACAACCCAGCCATTCCTGCCTTCACCTTTTACTTTCATTGCAAGCTTCCAGCCGTGCCACATGGCGGAGACTTCTTCTCTCTTATAAGACTCTCCTTCACGTTCACACAACTCATCTTTATGCAATTTGTGTTTGACCTCAGCGAACTGCCCGCCGCCATTAAAGTTTATACCTCTAATGAAATAGTCCGCGAAAATAATTTCCTCGAATCTCTTTCTGGTGGATTCATGATCCATTTATATCACCTTTTATTATCCTTTAATAACAGCCACCGGTTTAAGTTCAACAAGAATCTTAACGAGATCCTTCTGATTTTCCATGACAACGGCAATATCCTTATATGCCCCCGCCGCCTCGTCGAGATCGTCTATATTTCTGATGCCATGAATAATGCCCTGATCGTCAAGTCTCTTGATTTCTGTCTTAAGATCAAGCCTTCTGGTGGCATCTTTTCTTCCCATGCACCTTCCGGCTCCATGCGAACAGCTTTGAAAACTTTCTGGATTTCCCATGCCTTCTACGACGTAGCTCTTTGTCCCCTGTGATCCTGGTATGATTCCTATCTGCCCGACCTTTGCTGATGTAGCACCCTTCCTGTGTACGAGCACATTCTCTCCAAAATGATTTTCCATCTTTGCATAGTTGTGAGCAATATTAATCATCGACTCGAAATCGCAAAGTGTTTCAGTATAAAATATCGCCGTTATTCTGTCCATCATGAGTTTCCGGTTTGCAAGGGCAAAGTCCACACATATCTGCATATCCTGAAGGTATCCCTTGTATTCCGGCGTATCCATCGGCAGAAAGGCAAGCTCCCATTGCTTAGGAACTGAAGAATGCCACTGTTCGTTCAGCTTAACAGCTATCTTGTTGTAGAAATCAGCCACCTTCTTGCCAAGGTTGCGGCTTCCGGAATGAATCATAATCCAAAAATTCCCATCAGAACCTTTCTGAATTTCAATGAAATGGTTTCCACCACCAAGAGTTCCTATCTGGTAGTCAATGTTCCCTTCTTCCTGGGCGATAATCGGGCCGAACTGACCGGGAAGGTAAAAGTCGTTTTCTTGTGGTTCTGCATGGTGTTTAAAACCGACCGGGACAGCTTCGCGGATTCTCTCCATTATTTTCTTGAGTGTTTCCTGGCTGATGTCTGTTAAGTCAGTCCTTACCGCGCACATACCACAGCCAATGTCAACGCCCACGGCGTTTGGGATAACCGCCCTGCGAGTCGCCAGAACACCTCCAATGGGCATTCCATAGCCCTGATGGGCATCCGGCATGATGGCAATGTGCTTGAAGGCAAAAGGTAGATTGGCAAGATTCAAACCTTGGTTTAATGCTCCTTGTTCAATATCACCCAGCCACATTTTTATAGGGATTCTTTCGGTAACAATTACTTTCTTCATTTTATCTCCTGTTCAATTTTACTTTCCTCAAAGACCCATTGCCTTTTGGCCTTTTAATCTTCACGGTCTTTCCTTGAGATCGTAAACGACCTGCGAAATAACGACGCCCTTGAGTCTCACCGCTTGATCCATGCGCCAGTCCCATATCTTCATTGAGATATAAAGACCCGCTGCAATCCCGCAAAGAAACATGACCAGCATCCGAAAGCTCCACTTGTGAAAACTTATGTGAAGATCCTGCCATTCCTGCTTGAGCCAGCAACCGAAACGAACGAGACGACTGATCCTCATCTTGCCTTTGAGATTCTCCGTCACTGTTTCCTGCTCTGCTGCTATGTCATCTTTCATTTTTTACCTCTCTTTCTTGTCAATTCAGGATATGAGTGAATAGGAGAAATTTTCGGCTTGAAGTTATACGAAAGTTTGCGTGATCCGCAGTACGAACATCTCTTTGGCATCAAAAGCAAAGCGAGAAACGCAAGACCACAAGTAAGCCAAGCCAAAACAAATATTGCCAGGCCCCCGCTAAAACCAATCCCTCTCGTCGGCTTCAACCATCTTCCACATTCTTTGCACCACGCCCTACTCATTTTCTCCACTCCTTCTCGGCTTGAATTTTAGGTGGAACGGGAGGCCGGTAAGAACTTTCGACGCCCTTTCGGGTGAGCCGCACGGTTCCTCCCATTCCTACGCCCTCGCGAGGGCTACATCTGAATTGTTCTTGCCAGAATCATTACTTTTCTTGCCTGCTGTTGACCTTCCCTGCTGCTTTCCGGCCATCCCTTGTAAAGACATATTGCCTTGAGATAATCACCATCTGTTTGCTTGAGCTTATCCACGAACGTCTTGGCGCCGGAAAGCACGTTTACATCTGGATCGTATATCGGCCAACGAATCTGCATCAGGCCATGATAAGACTTTGAAGAAACCGCCCGTTGGTTGAAAGAGCTTTCGGAAAACATCAAAGCCACCAAAAACCGATTTGATAGTCCAGTCAGAGAAGACGCCATATTCACCGACGATAAGATTTTCTGGCTGGGCTTCGGTATTGTTGTCGATGAGAATTTTATTTCGTCGTGACTCACAGACTGCACAGGCGCAATCTTCTCCATCAACATGACCAACTGAAAAGCGATACAACAGACGACGATTCCTATCAATAGCACTTTCATCATGAGCCTCCTTCCGGACAATATTTCTGCGGAAGAAAGAAACCGTTGATCTATTAGCGCAACACGGACAATCCCGCATAAATATGGTCGGATGAAAAATCGTTTCGCATTGCGGACAGAAGAGAATAGAATTAACATGAGAATAAGTCTTACTCGTCGCTTGCAGACATTCCATTTCTTCTCCCGCCCTTCTTCTTAATGTTCTCATTTTTCAATCCTTGTTGTTTGCAATAATTTGATCCTCTGTCATAACAAGCCCCGTATGATTAACCACAAGCATCGGCGCAAGGTCGAGTTGCATATCTCCCGGCAAATTCTTCAGAACGAATTCAAAAGGCTCATCGACAACAATCATATAGATATCAATCTCCGACAAAGGAAATTTCTCCGCTGCCTCTGCGACTTCATAATTCACTTCCCGACTTTTCTCCGGAGGAATCCCTCTTCCTTGGGGAAGCTTTATTTCATACTTTTCGCAAATAGGAAGAATAGAACTTTCGGCTTGCTCGTAACGGAGCAATTCTTCCTTGAATGCAGGATAATTCTCTGCCGACACGAAAGCAAATTCAGGAGCAGAGACATAATATTTATCCGTAATCTCTGCCGCTACCTTCTGCCATCGTTTAAAAACAGGAAGCAAGACCTTCCGGTTTCTGTCAAGCCAATAAAGTTTTTTGTACGAGATGCCTGACATGTTGATAAGAGTGTCGAGCGCCGCATACATTCTTACAACTTCCAAAATCTTTAAAGACAATCTTTTCTTCATTTCTTCATCCTCCCTTAATAGTTATTATAGCCAACAAACCCAACCATAAAATCAAAACTCCGAAGACAGTGAATTCCATTGTCTATTCGCCACTATTAAGAACTTTGGTCAAGATATCGCTGTCGGCAGTGGCAGGCTTTAAATTCAAAGACTGAGAAAATCCATAAACAACGGCCTTCAAGTTGCCGGACGAATCTTTATCTACATGAAAAAATCCAGCAGATGTGATTTGCGAATATAAATGACAAAGAAAATCAAAATGCTTATGGACAATCAAATCGGGGAAAATAATAGGAATACAATTGTCAATCATGACATATTTAAGCTTCATATCTTCTCTCCTTTGCATTGGTTGCATTGGTCCATTTATCGATACCGTCAGAAATCAGAATCATTTCGGCCCATCTTGAACAAAATTCCTGTACGTTATAGAACCATTGCTCTTCTGCGTTTGTTCCTTTCTTCTTCGAAACAAATCTGGGCTCGCCTTTAGCCCATCGATCCTCCGACAACGGCATATATTCCTTGATTTCCCCGGACAAACGAATCCTATACAGATACAACCAAGCCGGTTCTAAACAAAGAGAAAACTTGTCTGCAATACCTAAACGAGAAGGGTTGACGCCATGAAGACAAGAAAAAAAACGACTATGATAGAGGCAGAAATGATACCACTTACGAGATTTTCGATACATTGTGATAATTCTTTCCTTCTTATAAAACCCAATATTGACAAAGTTCCATCCGTTTTCTCTCAAATATTCATACTTCTTATCTGCATGATTATCGTCTCCATAGATATCCTTAAATTCATTACTATGATCGAAAAGACGACTCATAATTTTCGCGCCTAAAATCATATGTTCACTTCCTTCTTTCCCATCCATATCCGCCTTCCCCCAATAGCCAATATCGTGTAAGAAGAAGGCAAACCAAAGGCGAGGATCCCAAGGGAAGCCGTAAAGCTTCCACCAGGCAAGAGCAACAAGTAAAGGGTGAATAAAAAATTGATGGGCGCCGAAAAGAAGACTCTTCGTACCTATTTTCATATCCCTTTTCTCTCCTTTCTTTCCGAAAGCTTGAATTCGGTTAGACAATGAGAACAGATATGAGAATCCATAATCTTGGAATTGAAAGCTATGGATCCTTCTTCGACATCGGTATGATCGCACTCAGGACAAGTAATAGACAACGGCGCGCCTTTTTCTTCTCTGAATTTCTTTCTCTGGCTGGTAATTTTTCTCATTTGTCTCCTTTTATTTTTTTTGGCCGGGAAAGAAGTTTGGTGACGGGATTTCACGGTCGTTCCACCGGGTACAAATCAGTGTCTATCCGCTACCCTATGCTTCGGCCCACCGCTTTATTGCGGTCGCTCTTCGCTTTCAGTTCCTCGAAATTGTCTCGGCCTACTCGCTTCCATCTGAGCTATTCCCCGATAATTCAAAGACGCCGCCAAGTACGTTGTCAATTAGACAGGTTGGATGAAGCTGCCTCGCCCGTTATCAATGGCGGAGTTTCTTGTTTCTGATACTGAACTTGTCAATGGAGCGGTTAGTATACTGGATTCATATTCTAACCGCTCTTTCACATATTCAGCGGCTGGCAGTTTTTGCGTGGTCTGCCAACACTGAAGCTAAACAAACCCTGTTGGGTACCTTACCCAGGGCCAGTTATCGTCCGCGCTCAGCGGATTATCATCCTCTATGTTCCCTGCGGAAAAGTAATTGCAGGTTCCGTAGGCCTCTTTTGCCGCTGCTTCTATTATTGCTTGAGATGGATAATACATCGTTACCTTTGTTTGGTGCTGGTGCCAGGATTTGATACCTGGAGTGAAGGGGATAGGCGTGTTGTGATGACGCCTCGTTTTACGTCTTGCCCGCCGCCTTACCATACTCATCTGGGCGGTCTTGCCCGCATCGTATCGCTACACCGGGCAAGTTCTCCTCCTTCTGATTAGCGTCTATACTCTTCCGCCACACCAGCATTTTAAAGAATCACTCTAAAAAGTCCCCGAACCCCGATTACTGATTCGGGGACTCAAACAATGTTTCTTGTTTGATGGCCGGTCGCCGGCAAGTGTTACATCACAAAGTAGTCAAATTCGGACACGCCGTGAATCGGTTTCATACAATCGCCTCCT
Source organism: Minisyncoccota bacterium (assembly GCA_041653495.1). Classification (GTDB taxonomy): domain Bacteria; phylum Patescibacteriota; class Minisyncoccia; order Minisyncoccales; family RBG-13-42-11; genus JBAZFF01. Next base: position 25,161 of record JBAZFF010000003.1, on the reverse strand, counting down.
TTCAATTTGGCGCCAAAGGGCAATTTTAAATTTCCGCAAGCTTCTTAATCTACTTTTTTACTTGCGCCTCTTGAAAAAGAACCCGACTCTTTCCTTCTCTCTATTGTTATTATACACCGCTTTAATCAAATCTGGTGTTTTTTCTTGCAACTTAAATGGGCCTCTTTTCCCTTTTATTAAATCAATAATATCCACTATCTCTGCTTCTGTCCACCTCCCCCATTCAAGGACAGGAACGAATTTTCCGCCTGAAGTTTCCAAAATCCACTCTGAACAACCTTTATCTTTGATATAGGTTACTCCGCAAAAAAGATATCCCCCTGCAAGATTCTTGCACCAATTCACCCTTCCTTCCTTTTCCCCTGCCCTCGTCGGAAAGATAAGATTAGTAATGACTGAGCTTGACGAATCAATTGCCTGTTCTTCGTCTATTTCCGGTGGCACAAAATTCTCTCTACGGTTTAATTTACCCATATCAAATTCCTACCGAATCCATAACATTCATTTTTCTTCTACAAGAAGAGCAAGCGTAATAATGTTGCATTCTCCCTTCCTTTTCCCAGGTTTCAGAATCGAAATCTTTGCGACATCTTATACATTCAACTGATATTTTATCCTGGACAACGACCTGTTTTCTTGGATTAACCATTTTGTAAGGAGCTTGCGCTCCAAGAACCCGTCGGCATTTTATACAGGTGTTTCCGCCTTTAAGGAAAACGGTTAAAGACTTAAGCTCATGGCAAGTATCGCAAATTTTCTTCTTGCCGTAATATGAAATTTTCAGTTCTCTTGTTCTAATTCGATAGACTTCTTTTATGGGTTTGTCGAGGCGTTGAGCAATTTCTAAATCAGATATTCCCTCTTGGAGAACCAAGAGTTTAATTTCCTCCCTGACGTCGGTTAAGCTTACGGACAGGGATTCCCTTCGATTCAGTTTTTTCTTCGACATTGACTTGCGCTCCTTTGACAAGTTCAACATTGGACATGACGCCATCGTGAGTAACTCGATAGGCCCTGTCAGAGACCTCGATAAGAGGATCCTCATGGGTAACCAAAATTATTTGAAAATTCAGCTTGTGACTAATTTCGCGAAGAATCTGTCCGCCAAGGGAAATCAATTCCCCCATATTTTTCATCGGCTCATCAAGAATAATCGTGTTCCTGCTTCTTGGTTTCTCCAAAGACCACAAAACAATCCTTGAAGCGAAAGCAACAATATCAATAAGGCCTCCACCGACATCCTCTTCCATATCGCTGTAAACGCTTTCCTTGCCATTGATCATTTCGGTTATAATAGGAAGGCACTCCATCTTATTCCGTTTGCGCTCAAAGACCAGCTGAAATTTAAAGGGGCGATCGAAAACGGACTGGACGGCCATCGTGACGAGAGATTCTATTTTTTCCTTGAACCGGCTTTGGGTAAGTCTGGCGGCTTCTGAAATAAAGAACCTCGCCTGAATTTGATCTTCCACAACTTGCTTCATTTCTGAAACCTGGTTGCTCTTCACTTCAAGCTGCTGGCGCAATATCTTTTGATTCGCCGAGACTTCTGCAAATTGATCAGCTATTTCTTGAACAGTCATCACTGATAAGCCTCCAACTTCTTTTGCGCCTGTTCGAGATACTTGGTTCGTTGCTTTTTCTTTTCCTCGATCTGGGATTCAAGTTCTTTCAGCTTATCTTCAGCTTCTTCGATGGTCTGAATCCCAAATTCCTTTTTGATCAATTCAAGAGTAGAAGCCATTGCCCCTTCTTTCTGGGCGTACTCTGTTTTGATTGCTTCAAGTTTATCTTTTAATGCCTTGAGAACTTTCTCCTCATTCATGATCTTTCCTCCATTGTTTCCGACAAAACCTTTTCGACCGACTTGCTCCCTTTATTCGCCTTGACCAACGACCACAAAATTTCCTCAAAAGAAACCTTCTCGGTGTCTTCCGATTCAATTTCAGAAACAAACCCTTCAAGGATATCTTTGCTCTCCACAACCCGGTCAATATGAGACCGATCAAGAACTTCATCGGCAGGCTTATGAGGTATTTCAATTTCTTCGTAGGTTAATTTCTCTGTATCAAAAAAAACAACATGGGGAACATGAGAAAAATTATATTGGGTTGCTTCTCTCCGCAACATAGGACCAACATCGAAAAGAAATCTCTTGCCGGCCTTAACCATAAAACTCCGATGAATGTCCCCACAAACAATCAGGTCGAAATTCTTGTTGCTCTCAAGGAATTTCTTCGCCATTGTCGGCTCTTGGCCAGGGTACAAAGACCGGTCTGAAATTGAAGCATGGATAACCAGAACATTAAACATCGTCGATCTCGAAGAAACAACAGGAACCGGAACATCCGCCCCAAAGGAACAACCGTATAAGGTCACGCAACGGTCCTCTCCTGTGATTTGCAAAGGGGAGGAATCAAGAACCGTCACCAGGCCTGCCTTTTCAAGAACGCCAAGGGTTGTCCTGTCCCTTGTCTCTTCGCTGTAGAGATATGTATCATGCTGGCCAAACACGGTGTGCAACCTTACATCTTCATAATCCTTTAGAAGCGAAATGATCCTCGGCAAAAGAACCCAGCTTCGAGGAATATCGCAGAAATCGGCCGCGCATAAAATGTCGGCCTTTTGAATCCTTGCCTGCTGCAAGATGAATTCAAACTTCTTGAATTGATTTTCTACGAGATTGTCTTTCCTCGCAACAGGATTTTGCCGCAACAAATGAACATCAGAAACAAGAATGAATTTCATAACTGGCCCTTAATCCTCTTCGCCAAAGCGGCATCAATGCTGGAATAGCAAGTAGGGCACTTCCCTATCCTTTTCAGTTCAGACACATATTCTTCTTTGGCTCCGGACAGCCTGACCCCAATTCCTGCCAGCTGCTCAAGGTTCTGTCTGTATCCTTCGACAAAAGACATCAAATCCTCATAATCGATGATTTCCTCGCGTAAATCTTCTATCGCTTTAACCCTGACTTGCTCCTCAAGAGCCGTTGCCAGGACCCTGAGCCTTCCCTGAGCCGAGAAATACGTCTGTTGATACGATACGAGGCTGTCCCGCTTTCTTTGCTCCTTCGAATAATCGCACTGATCAATCTTCAAAAGAAGAGATTCAATGATCGCGATGTCTTCGAACAACACTTCCTTTTTTTCTTCGTCATCTACATAACGATTGAATAGATCTACGAGAGCATAATAATCTTCAATCTCTTGAGATAACTTGTCGGCCAGAGAAAGAACACTTTCCACGGCCAAGCAAGCCTTCAATTCTTCTACCCCTTCTGAATAAGATTTGTGCCGGCCTAATTGGTTGGATAGAAAATCCCTATCCTCTTCAAGATGGGGTATTTCTCTGTCAACGGCAACAAGAGCATCGACAATTTTCTTTGTTTCGTCAATATCAGAATATTTTTTAAGATTGATCTCCGCCTGCTTAATCTCTTCTTGGGTAGAAAGAATAGTCCTATTCCCTTCGTTGATCTTGCTGGCGAGATCAGAAACCCATTCGTCTGTCTTTTCCAGCTTGGTGATTCTATTCACCATCCTGGCGTTTTCGCCGGGAGACGACATTATAAGAAAAGGCGCCGAATGTTGCCGCTGGATGTTCAATTCGCCGATGTTGAGGGCTTCTGCAACTTGGTCAGGGATTCCTTCTTTAGGGCAAGTAAACTCATTCTCGCCAATGGTGTAGACGCCACCAATGACCTTCTTTTCGCCGTCCTTATCAACCCTGATTCCTTTTGTGAGAGAAACCTTTTGACCGTCCATCAATTCAAGTTCAATCTCGGTCGCGCCTTTATCCCCGGCAAAATTTGAAAAGTAATGCCCGCCCTGAGGCCTGTTGTTGAACAACAACCGCAAGGCATTGAGTATTGCACTCTTCCCGGTCGTGCTTAGTCCTTGAATGACATTGACGCCTTTGTCAAAAACAAGAGTGGTATCTTTATGTGATTTGAAATTCTTGACCCTAAGAGACTTAATCATTTCGATTTCCGCTCCCGCCCTCCTTTTTCCCGAGGAATCAAAGCGTTCGGTAAAAACCGAAGCCAAAAAAGAAAATCGTCAAAAAGCATGATTTTGAAAAAACCATCCTGGAGCACGGAAGGAATATTTAAAAATATCGTTTTGCATTCAGAAGGGCCAACGTAGCCACACAAACTTTGGTAAACCCTATCATCCAACATTACGCATTTTTTTCTCCTGTTCCGTCGGAAAACAAGAATAGGAATCTTCCTTGATTTTTTCGCATCACGTTTGCATTGTTCCCACATCGAGGAAAGCACCGTGACTTTCTGAGAAGAATCAAGAAAATCGAGCAAATCCCAACGAACGTCTTCCTTGGCAACAATCTTATTATCTTCGTCTCGAATTTTCTTTTTCTTGCCATACCCTGTTTTGCATTCTATCGACCAAAGCTTAATAAGAGGTTCTCCAATAGCGTCGGAAAACGTGATATCACCAGACTGATTTGCAGTATCTTTCCCCACTTTCTTTCTCACGGTAAATCTTGCCCCTGAAGCTTGGGAGCGACAAAAAATATCATCACGCTTGCCTTCGCTCCACCATAGAGAAAGCTTCTTTGCGACTTCCCATTCAAATCCTCCGCCTTTTCCCATTTGCTTTCCCTTTCTAAAAAGGAATATCGTCATCAAAACCAATTCTGCTAAAGTCTTCTTTAGAACCATTTGCCATTCTATGATACATAGCCTGGCAAATTTTCGCATCCCAAAGAGCATCGTGAAATCTATCTGCGTCACCTTCGCTGCAAAGGCCCAGATGCTTAGCCACCGTGATCAACTTAAAATTTTCAAGTTCATGCCTTCTCTCCCTGAGATAAAGAGCTGACGTGGACATCATGCAGATCCACGGATGCCAGAACCACGAACCAAAATATTTATCGCCACAATTGAAAAAGAACTTCCGAAGAAATCTTTGATCAAAATCGGCACCATAAGCAACTGCAATAAATTTATCCGTTTTGTCAAATTTGTCAACGTACCTACCAAGCAACTTGGTGAATTGCTTGTGAACATCCTTAGGATCTGGAAAGGTAGAAAGCTTGGCATCAGTCATTCCGTTTGTCTCAAAAGCAACAGGGTCAATCTCGTCCTCTGCAAATATGTCGCAAAAGAAATTGAACTGTTCCTGTTTGCCGAGAGCTTCAATAACTCCTGCGATCTGCCAAACACCACAGTCGTCTTTTACTCCTGTGGTCTCACAATCAAAAAAAATAATCTTTGCCATTTTCACTCCAAATTAAAGAGAGATGTCCACCTTGAAATAGCCTTAGCTGTTAGAAAAGACTGGAACCCATATTGTTCAAATATCTGAATAAATTTGTCTTTGGAAAAGATCTCTTGTTTTTTGACAGGAAGGACATCAATTCCATCAAAAGGAAGAGAAACAAGAAGAGCATTTCTATGGAAAATTTTAACCCCTTCTTTCGACTTGATGGAATCAAAAGCCTTCCCTTTGACAAGCTCGCCATTGAAATATTTAATCGCAGTCTTTTCTCCTACCCCAACAATCCCAGCGACATTATCTGTAGAACATCCTGAAAGACATTTAACCGAGGGCCAATATCTCGAGGCAATAGAATACTCCTTTTGGAATAATTCTTCGGTCATAAGCTGCTTCTTAGCAGGTTGATAGATATTGCAATATTGCAAAAGCTGATAAAGATCTGCATCACTTGAAACAACGACCTTGGTGTCTGTTGATTTCATCTTAACCAGAACAGCAATCAAATCATCTGATTCATAACCGTCTTTAAGAAAAATATTTTTGAATCCAAGATCAGGAAGAACAATTTGACGGATTTCGTCAAATTGCCGAAACGCAACCGAACTGGTTTCTTTTTCTTCTTCAGTCATTTCTTTATGACGATTGGATTTATAGTCTGGATATATTTTCTTCCGCAAAGACTCTCTTGAATCCCAACAAAAAAGAAATCGTCTTGATTGAAACCGTTCAGACAATTCAAAAACCGTTTTGAGAAAACCAAAAATGATTTCTGTGGGTTTGCCTCGATAGGAAAGGCCCTGGGACAAGGCAAACCGATGCCAATGGCAGATGTAGTTACTATCCATAATTAGATCAGGCATCAGCGAACCTTCGGCTTGCGAGATATTTTAAACTTCTTCTCGATCTCATTCCACAAATCAATGGTGTTCCCTTTGAGCCGTTTCTCAAGCTCATTCTGTTCTACCCACGCGATGGCTTTTTCTATCGCTTGATAGTCCTTACCATCAGGACAGGCATACCTACTCGCTCCTGTCATATCTTTGCAATATTGGAGATTTCCTCGAACATCATCAATCCCGTAATTGAAGATAATATAGATTTCGCATTCTCGATAAGGATCGTCAACAGTAGATTTCTTTATAAACACCTTGCTGACAATACCAACCGCTTTTTTTAGCTCTTTTGATTCTCCTTTCTCTTTTTCTCGATCTCGTTCCGCCCTTCTTGCTGCCCGACTCCTTCCAATTTCTTCTGGTTCTTCCTGACCAATAATTTTGTACTTCCTCTCGATAGTGCTGATTTGGCCAACTCGAAGGCGAAGAGAGGCATAATAAGGAATCCCTTTGCCCCCAGGAGTAACCTCTCCATAATCACTATCTCGAACCTGATTGGTGCAACAAATAACCCAATTGTTATTGGCAATAATTCGAGCGGTTTTACGAAGTTCTTGAGAGAATTCTTTGGCCCGCCTCATTCCCATTTTATCTCCCTTGGGGCCCATTTCAAGATCAGTAGAAAGAGCTGCCAAAGAATCAACCCCAGCAGCATTGATGACATTGAAATTCTTCGGGTTCCATTTCTGAATTCTCTCGAAACATTCTGTGACGGTATCTGGCCGATAATAATTCTTTCGGTCAATCTCCACACCATAAATTCTCGCATATTCCTCGTCAAGACGAGCTTCTGGGTCTTGCACCTGAGTCTCTCCCCCTTGCGATTGAGCAGAAGCAAGAATTTCCGATAAAAGAGATGTCTTTCCTGATGCTGAAGGACCAAAGATATCCATCAATACTCCACCAGGTATTCCCCCTTCGAGACAACGACCTCCCGAAATACAAAGATCAAGAACTGTCGATCCTGTTGACAAAACCTTTTCAAAACGATAATCTTTTTTTCTTTCCTCAACAGGTGAATCAATTTCTTTAAGGACCTCTTGGGCACGATCCTCCTGCTCTTTCCCTTCCCGTCTTTTCAGCATATTCTTTTTCTATCCTCAATAATAAAAAAGAGAAAGGAGATCATCAATCAAAATCGTCTTTATCACGGACTTCTACCGTGTCCTTTTCTCTAAACAGAAATCTTACGCCCTGGTTCTCCTTCTCAAACCACCTGTTCTCGCTGGAGGATCTGCCGGTTTCTCTTCAACCACATCTGCCCTTGATCTGCGGTTTGCTCTCCTTGTACCAGCATCAGGAGCAGGTGCCGTCTCCTTGGACACCTTAGCTGCATCCTCGATCTCCTTGGCTTTCAAAGCGCAGGCATCATAGGCTTTGCAATCGTCACAATTCGTAAGCTGATCAATATCGATCCCGTATTCTCCACCGCACGGACATTGACCTTCTCCCTTGTCTTTTCGCACGGGTTCTTCCATTGCACGGCTCCTCCTCTGCAAAGGAGCAGGATCGGAAGGCGGAGGGACTTCTTGCTCAGTGACTCCTCCTCTACCCCGAGACGAACGGGAAACTGATTCTTCCTGATTTTCTTCTTTGGCAGCCACCCCTGCAGGGAGTTCACCATAGAACTTTTCGTAGATTTCGTTATACTCCCAGATCTTAACCAACTCATCCAGAGGCCAGACAGAATCCTCAATTTCTTCCGAGATCACATAGTCCCTATCAACAAGTTTGTGACCATCAATTGTCCGGTATTCGTCGGCGGCAACTTCGAAGGAAATTAATTTGCCAACATCATAATCAGCAAAAGGAACAACACCACCGCCCCGAGGATTTTTAGCTGCCAGCTGGATTTTTTTCTCCCCATACTTATAGGAGACCTCCCAGATTTGGACACCCTTACCTTCTTCTTTGGGTGAATCGTAACAGACGATGTTATAAGCACACCGCCTCTTGAGAGCGATATCCGCATAATCCTCGTATTCCTTACTTCCGCCCTCTTTGGAGGTAAGATATTCGATCTCTTCGCAGATCGGACAGGGTTTCTTGTAATTTCTTGCAGGGCAGATAATCGACTCTTTCCCCGGACCGATGTTCTGATGAACATACGTTTCAAGAAGATACACAAGATCATCTTCCTTGACTGGATGCCTCGGATCAACCTGAGGGAAATTTTTCCCGGCATAAAAAGGAATGATGTCAATCAAATGTGGTTCATCATCCTTCTTTGTCACAGATGCCTTCCACAAAGGTAAATCCTGATCGGTCTTGAAATAGCCGTAAAAGACATCTCCGTCTTTCCTGTCATTGCTCTCCTGAGTCCTCTTCAGAAGCTCCTCTCTCGCCTTACTCCTGTCCCTTCCCATAATCTCCTTCTCCCTTTCTCTCGTCTTTGAATTTCTTCTTCACTTCAAAAAAACTTTGGAAAATAGCCTTTGAAATGAGCCTAATGAGAACATATCCAATAGGAAGACAACAAAGGCCTAAAATAATTTTTAGGGTCAAAGTCATGACGTTCTTTCTCTCCTCCTTAACCCTCGGGGGCTCTGAGCAAGAACCTCCCTGTGCTTGGCAACATTATCACCGGAAATATCTTCTCTCCTCTCAGACTTAATCTTCGGATCAGAATAATAACCAGCAATCCAAAGTTCGCTTTCCTTTTCAAGAGCCCGTTTTCTGTGCTCGAACGCTCTCGTGGCAATAGTCATGATCTTTGCTGTTTTAACCGCCTCCATGTAATCTGAAACAACCTTCCGGTAATCAGGATGAAGATTGACCACATCATTTATCGCTGATTCAGTAGGCTTTTCTTTTAACCCATATTTGGTAGGATCTTCCCTGACCTTCTTCGCAAGATCAGATTCTATCACAGACATTTGGTCCTTCAGCTTATCACGTTTGTCTTCCGCCTCGGCCTCTGCCTCTCCCCATTTGGCAAAAAGGACAGGTTGTTTCATCCATTCTGTATCCAAGGCAAACCGATCGATTTCTAAATCATCTTTGTAGCTCATTCTTGTCCTCCTTTTAATTATATATATTATAAACTGCTTTAAGCAAATCTTTACAAAATATCTTTATAATTTTGTAGAAAGAAAACAATTCATAACCAATCCTGCCTTCCCAGAATAAATGAATGTATCAGTAAACAAATCAATTATCTGAGGAATCCTATCCGAAGGCTTATCATTTAATAAAACCTTTGTCATATAACTCAAAATAGCATACCGGACTTTCTCTGGCTCGTCATCAATATTTTTAAGAATCCCTGATAAGGTTTTCCATTGACACCCCGGGGAAAGCAATTTCTGGCAAAGCTCAAGAACATTCGCCTCCCCAACAGTCGTATCAAGAACTGCCTGCAATGCAATGTTCTCATCTTCAATGTCAATGATTTGATCAAGCATCACCAAAGCCTGCCGGGGGCCACCATCACAGTATTCGGCAATCTTCTGTAGGACGGGCAGACCGATAGCAACCTTCTCCTGCTCGCAAACCCATTTAAGAAGCTTCATGATCTTCGATCTCTGCAAAGAGGAAACATGGAACGTGGTACACCTGGTTCTGATTGTTTTGAGCAGCTTATCAGGGTCAGTCGTACAAAGAAGAAACCGAACATGCTTTGGGGTATCCTCAAGAATTTTCAATAAAGCCGATTGTGCATCCCCTGTCATTTTTTGAGTTTCGTCCAAAAGATACACTTTGACCTTACCTACCATCGGTAGATAAGTCAGTGAACTCGCCATTTCTCGAATCGTGTCTATCCCTCGAAGATTGGCGATGTTGTATTCATAAAAACAGGTTTCATGACAACCCATTTCTTTTGCAGTAATTCTCGCCAGAGTTGTTTTACCGCAACCTGATGGACCAGTAAATAAGAAAGCCCTGACTTCTCCTTTGTCGCGAACAACGACACTCTTCAAAGATTGAACCGTCGCTTCATTACCCACAAATTCATCAAAACAATCAGGGCGATATTTCAAATACAAGTTCAAAGATTCATCTCTGCTCATTTCAAGCCTCCCAATAATTTTATCTTATCGGAAAAATTCTTAATTCCTTCATTGAATTTTTCTCGCTTACTTGGATCTCTCAAGACCGCCGAAGGATGCAATCCATAGCATACCCAAAGATTCTTTTCCTCCGACCATTCTGTTGTCCCACAAAGAGAAGTGATACCACCATCAACTCCTTTGATGTACCTAAGAGCTACGTTACCAAGAACAAGACAAATCTTTGCATCGAGATTCTTAAGTTCATCATCAAGCCAGTGAGAACAAGCTGCAATATGTTCTGGCTTTGGGGTCTTGATCGTACCAGGAAAACAGCGACAGGCATTGCAAACATGAAAAAACTCTCGAACCAATTTATACTTGTCCAGAGAATCCCAAAGCAAATCTCCTGCTTTGCCAATGAATCCTTTGGCCTTCTCATCTTCACTACTATTATGAACAAAAACTCCATTAACAGCAAAGTTATGGAACCTTGCTGTTTCCATATCATAAACAGAATCTTCTCCTATATAACAGATATCTATAATCTTATGATTTTCAATAGGCGGAAATAAATCATTAGGAAATCTATTTTTAAACTTTTCTTCTACCCATGTATCTTTGACATTAAAACTTTTAGAATTCATCTTCCCTAATAAATATCTATAATAATGTAAGGGATCATCATATAACCTTTTAACTGTGGCCGATCTGGAATCGTTCGACTTTTTTATCCCTTCTAATCTCTTCTGATAGGTCTGGGGGTTCCTTAACACTCTCTTCATTATCTTACTCATATTAGAACGGTATCCTTCTGATCTCATAATAGTTAAATGCCTTGCCTTTATCTCAGGATTTTTCATGGCATTCTTATCCCCCGTACTATGAAGAGATCTGTGTTTAGATATTGTTAAAAAGTCTAAATTATCCCAAGTATCATCTAATTTATTCTCATTTTTATGATGACAATTTCCTCCTTTACCACGACCATCTACTTTCAATTTGCGCTTTAATTTAAATTCCAATAAAACCTGAGCTTCTTTCCGATATTGTTCATCGGCAGTCCTTATATAACCATAATCCAAATTCATACGATAAAAAGGCTGTAAACTATGCCCAACCTTTAATCCCTGATCAATTGATAAATAAATCTCCCTTTCGTTATTTATCCCTTTAAAAGGATCATGTTTTCCAGAAGTTGGTTTTTTCAATAAAAACATATGATTAGCCGTCACTCTCAATCTTTCAACTTTTTTCTCTCTTTTACCTTCTTTCGTAAACATCCACCATTCATAAGTTACTTCGTAAATTTTCTTTCTCCCTGTTTGCCAAACTCTTTTCACTTTATCGATAACCATCATATGTTTATGGATATCAAAAGAATAAACATAAAAATCTTTCTCTCCTTCCAAATCTTTTATTGGTATCCCTTTCGGAAATTTTGTTTTATCTCGAAAGGCAACCTCAATCATAGAATCGCCAGAAATACAACCCGGAGCTTCCCCAATAATAGGAATATTATATTTTCCACACGATGAGAGAACTGGCTGCTTCGCTTGTTTTCTCAATTCGCATTCTTCACAGCCGGAGATTCTTCTATTCCTGTACTTGGCAGATTTGATAACGGCACTATAATCATCAAAAGATGAAATTTCAAGTCTGGCCACTTCAGAGATATCGTTCGTCGTCTGACCAATAAATTCCTGAAGCTTTGGATATTTCTTTGATATGCCACCAAATGCAGAAACATCAAAAGAGAAATACTTCGACAGATCTCCTTCAGGCTCGTTACCAAGAGCCCCAATCTCTCTCAGAATCTTACCGACTTTGGTTTCCTTCTGTTTTTTCGTTATTTTCCCCAATCTTGTCTTTGGAATCTTTTCCTTTTCTTCATCTTGAAAGAAGAATCCCTTGGGTCTACTTTTATCAACCTTTCCCAAAGGCTCTTCTTTTTCAACAACATCCTGATCATTTTTCACAGGAACGATCAACCCGGTATAATTAGCAAAGTCCTCAGCCGTTTTCTCACCGACACCTTTAATTTCTATAAAAGGAACATAGATTTTATCACCCCTGACAACCCACAGATGGGCATCTGACACACCAACCCGGGGCAGAACAAGGTGCAAACCCAGCCTTTTTGCCTCTTCAATCAATTCTTCCTTCTTAGTATCGGCTGCATGAATCAAATTGGCGCAAATAAACTCCGCTGGATATTTCAATTTCATGTAAGCACAATGATAGGCCAATACTGAATAAGCACAAGAGTGGGATTCGTTAAATGAGTAACTTGCATGTTTTTCTAACATCTCCCAGAAATCTTGGGCCTCTTGCCTTGACATAGTCTTTTGCTTACGGCAACCATCAAAAAACATTTGCTTATACTGCTCAAACTCCTTAACATCTCTTTTCTTTGAAATAATCTTCCTAATCTTGTCTGCTACCGAGTAGGGAAGACCTGCCATTTGATATATGACCTTCATCACCTGTTCTTGGTAGATGATAATACCGAAAGTGTCTTTGGTAATCTCTTCGTACAAATCATGTTTCCGCTTCCACCGCCTGCCTTTTTTTCTCCTGATGAATTCATCTTTCATCCCTGAATCAGAAACACCAGGCCGGACAAGAGCAAGAGCAGCAACCATCATATTGAAATCTTCAATTCCCATCTTCTTGCAGATATCTGTAGTCGCCCACATATTGAACTGAAAGATACCCACAGTCTCTCCCTTCGAAAGCATTTCAAAAACCCTCTTGTCATTCAAAGGCAAATCTTCATATATGATATCAACACCTTTGGCTTTTTGGACTTGCTTTCTCGCTTCACTTAAAATAGACAAAGTCTTGAGTGCAAGGACATCCAGCTTCATCAAGCCTAAAAATTCTGCATCATCCTTATCCCAATTTATCGCTTCATGATCTTTTCTCATGGACAAATTACCTCTTGTCCCTTGGGTAAGATCCTCGGCAGAAACAATCAATGCTGCGGCATGCTGTCCCGTACCCCTTAAAGTACCTTCGAGCCTCGAAGCATAATCTATTATCTCGGGATATTTTTCTGCAAACGGGTGACCCTTCGCAGCCGTGATAATAGAGGAATCGCCATTGTTATCCTCGTCAATAATCGTCTTGGAAAATTCATCAAGCTCCTTATAAGGAATATCAAAAACCCTGCCGACATCTTTGATCGTCATTCTTCCTTTCATTTTCTGAAAAGTGGAAACAGACGAAATATTATTCGATCCGTACCGATCTTCCAAATGCCGCCGGATAAGGTCCCTTTTTGTGTCCTCGAAATCAATATCAATATCAGGATAATCAATTCTGTCTTCATTTATGAACCGAGAAAAAAGCAGACCATGCTTAATCGGATCTATTTTGGTAATACCGAGAAGATAGGCAATAAGGCACCCTCCAACAGATCCTCGTCCCGGACCTGTGAAGATGTCGTTTTCTTTACACCAACAGACAAGCTCATGCACCACTAAAAAATACCGGATGAATTTCTTGGATTTAATCAAATTAAGTTCTTCTTCAAACCGCTGCTGATAATGACCGGACAATTCTTTGCCGAATAGATCATAATAACCTTCGCAACATAATGACCTGATGTAATCTTCTTCGCTAAGTTTTTCTCCATTCGTAGAAGAGGTATCCACTTCTGGCAACCAAATGTCCTTCTTTTTAATTTCAAATCCGCTACATTTTTCAGCCACTTCAATTGTGTTGTTGATTGCTTCGAGATACTCAGGAGTGGACAACAAGTTTTGCTCCTTGAAAGCCCTACGCATCTCACCTTCTGTTTTAAGGTACAAGGTGTCCATTGAAAAACGAAATCTGCTTTGATCAGACCATAAGGCTTTGGTCTGGATTGCGAGCAGAATCTCTTGAATTACATTGTCCCTTTGCTCTATATAGTGCGCGTCGTTGGTAGCAACCAATTTGAGACCTGTATCTTTGGCAATGTCAAGACAGATATTATTAACCTCGTATTGCGGCTCTATCGCATGGGGCATGACTTCAAGATAGACCTCTTTGGTTTTATCTGAGAGATTCATCAAAAACTCTTCGCCCTTTTGATCCCGCAATGCGCTTGCAGAACAACCGGAGAGGAAAACAAGACCGTTACTCATCTCTATAATTGAATTGAAATCTGCCCTTGGCTTGTAATAGAAACCCTTCAAATTTGCCAAGGTGAGAATCTTGCAAAGATTCTGAAACCCTGTTTCGTTTTTCACAAGAACAGTAAGGTGATACCTCTTCTCCCTTTTTTCCTTAATCTCCATATCGGGGACATAATATAATTCGCAGCCAATAATTGATTTGATACCGGCCTTCTTGCATTCCTTTTGGAATTGAATCACTCCGTCTACATTGCTGTGATCAGAGATGCCGAGATACTCAAACCCTAACTGCTTTGCTTTATCCACATATTTTTTCGCAGAACCATACCCGTCCAGCAGAGAATGTTCTGTATGAACATGAAGGTGACAAAACATTTGAACTCCTATGCTTGAAGACTCATGACATGAGAAAATTGGTCGGCATTGAAGATTAACTTGTTTTCATCCACGCCCATTTTTACTTTATGCAAAAGAACCTGGGAAAAGAATTTCGCGCTGACAGAAAATTTAAGGTCCTTCCAAAACTTTTGGGCTTGGTAAGGGATGGTCTTTGTGAAAAAACCTTGGCTGCCTTTTCCAGAGCAAATGATTTCCTTTTTGAGAATCTGAACATCGACCACTCTATCTATTTCAAAATCTCCCTCGCACAAAATCGAAACATCTTCGATAATTTCTTTGAGTTCTTCTGGGACATCAAACAAAGAACCTTCAAACTCAAAATAGGGCGAGACATCGGGAAACTTCTCGTCGATTCCTTTGCATGAAAAAACAATACCGTCTTTGGAAAGAAAGTGATACCATGCCCCCGATATCTGATAAGAGACCAGATCAAGACCAAGACCCACCAACGTGGACAAAGACGATCTTTGAATCATCATTGGCTTGATGTCTTCAGGAAGAGAATATCGACTGATTCTGATATTATCGGAAGACCTGATTTCTCCTCCCCCGATACAAAGGCAGTTAAGATAAGGATGAGTCACATCGGCCGAAACATTGAAGCTGCATAGCTTGACGCCCTCAAAAAAGCCTTCGGGCAATGCTTTCCATTTTTTGCTATTGGGTATTTCAACCCTATCTGTAATGGACGATATATCTTTTGTAATATTCAATCCAGATTCGCTCTTCTCCTTGGCCTCTTTGCTTTCGCTGACAAGGAAAACTTGATTCCCTTTGAGTTCCATACTGACATCGCCTTTTATCTTGTTCAGAACAGAGATGAAAATATCACCCTTGATGGAAAAAGAAAAAGGTATTTCAAAAGGGTATAAAAGAGACACTTTATCGTTGAACGAAACGATATGAGTGCCCGTAAATGTGAAATGTGAAAACTGTTCGACAAGACCCCTTTCTGAGAGACCAGACTTAATCACATTAACGATAGGAAGGAAACTGTCCTTTTTGATCTCCACACTATTTTTTGCCATTCATAATCTCCTTTTTCAAAGATATGTTTTCTTCAACCATTCTTGGATAATAGAAAGAAATCAATCGGCAGTATTCCAACCCAAGTCCGTTTGCGTAGGTCAAAGCTTCAACTTCTGGCGAAACCTCCCTTCCTGCAACTCCGCCTTCCTCACTGCCAAGACCATCATTATGGCCAGCGATATATAATTTCATAATCCAAATCCTCTTCTCTTAAAAGACCACGGCCATTCTGGGACAGAAGCACCTAACTGGAGATAGTAGTACAAATTCACTTTGTTCCTCTTATGAAAATCCGTGCAAACACCATTCTCTTCTATAACCTCGACCTGTCCTTTTGATGCTTCCCTCTCTCCTTCTTTCAGAACATACCCTTCCTTTACCTCTTTGAAATAGCTTTTTCCAAAAGGGACGCCGAGAGAAAGGATATAATCCTTTACTGTTTCCTGTTCAAATTTAGACAAACTATCATAATGCCTGCCGCTATCTTCGTTCCTGCACCCTGAACGGGAAGAAACAAAAACTTGGGAAGGTGAGGAATCATAAACAAATTTCCCAAAGGATTTTTTGGGGAGCAATATCGATCCATATACCCCAATCTTCAACCAAGAGGAACTGTCAACACTGAACCAGGGATACCTGACAAGAACCTTTGGGGATGTAATCCCGAATCCATGAACTTTGACCTTCGGAAAACCTTTTTTGTCTGTAAGGATTTCTCCCCATATCTTATCAAGGGCAGGACAGATTACAGACGGAGGGTCCGGGATAAGCCCGCCCATTGCGATGTACTTATACCCTTTATCAAGTAGCATCCGAAGCCATTTCAAATCAGAACCAAGATGAAATACAGGAAGAGGATGAATACCGGCAGCTTCGAGCTCCAACTGGTTCTTCCAAGTCTCTTCTGCATTATGGATGATATCAAGGTTAACATAGACATCAAGGTACTTCTCATTTGCTTTGACAAATTCGACATACCTCTTTTTATGATCTTTGTACTGCTGGGATTCAAGGAAAGAAAAATCGTCAAACTTCCTATCCTCGTAGAACGAACCCATGACAGCCTTCCCTTTGGTTCCGCCTCCCCTACTTAATTCGTTATACAGAGACGGGGCACCCGAATCGAGGAATAGACTCATTTTAGCCTTTAAGCCTTTTGCCATCTTCTCATCCTTTCCACCATGTTGGGAATTGCCTCTTCTCCGGCTGCCTTCAAATTACAAAACAAGATATCAGAATCTAATTGAAGCAATTCGTCTCCTTTCATCGCCCTTTCTACAAGCTCGATGCACTGATCCATATCCTCATACTTCAAGCTTTCAGGGTACATCTCCCTATAGGAAAGACGATTCGGGACAATCGGGATGCAACCAAATATCAATGCCTCCTGCTGAGCGATACCCCAGGTCTCTTGAAAAGCAAAGGAGACAGCGACCTTTGATCGGCCAAGGAGATCATAATATTGTTGCTTAGTTTCACAAACTTCTTTCGTCTTAATAAACTGCCAATCATGATATTTCTTTTGGAGAATATTGGCAAGTTGGTCAAAAAGGGCAGGCTGTTTTTCTGAGTCCAACCGATGGGGGAATACAACGATATTCTCTTTCTCGTAATATTTGTTTCCTCGAATATCTTGATAATAGATTGGAAGCCCGGTCACAGTAATTAGAGCCCTGCACCTCCTACTCTGATAAATAAGGTCTCGGTGATAACGAGTGGCAACGAAAATTTCGTCAACAAACGAGAACCAGCTTTCCTCAAGATTCTTACCCCAACGACCCATCCCTTTCTTTGAAACGAAATCAAAAGGATCGTATGTCCCTGCATGAAGGATCCCACAAATCTTAAAATCAATACCAAGCCCATCGCGGATATAGGCAAGCATCTCTAACCCTGGGAACCAAAGGTCGTGAAAAAAAATCACGTCTCCCGAATGGATTCTGCCGTTATAAAGAGCTTGACACAAACCAGCAAGCTGATTCGCCTTAAAATAATTGGTCGCACAAACATCGAGAAAAGAACCGTCCCTGATCTTATCGGAAAGAGGCTTTGGGTAAACGCAGAAATATAGCTCGTCCAATTCTTCGAACACCCTTGGAAACCATTCGTTCCATTGCTTACTGTACCTTTCCTCCAGGCTCTCGATCGGGACATTGATAATCATCCGATCACCCCCAGCCTTGCTGATAAAGCGAAAAAGAAACAGACATCCTGATCCGGGAAATCTAAGGTCAACATATCGAAAATATCTCCGACATCACAATATATCGGACCTGAGTCGGCACCAATAGATACAGGACCTATCTCATCAAAAAAAGTATCAATGAGATCGTCACTTATTTTGTATAACCGATACCAAACTTTCTCATCTTCTCGAATAGGGCGAATTTTGTTTATCGGGCTGTTAAGAAACGAATTTGGAACAAAACTTGGCATCAGTCTCATTGGCCGATCAGACAAAACCATACCTTCTTCTTCAAGATCTTCTTTATCCCAAGTCCCTGCATAGGCTTGAAAGAACTGACCAAGTCCGCCAACAGAAGAGTTGGTCTGAATCCTTGGGTACATTTCTCCAAACTTCGCTCCGTATTTTTCGAGGAATAACCCGGTGGCTCTTTGAGAGGTTATTGTCTCGCCGGGAAAAAAGGTCATCGTCAGCCAAAAGATATCGACCTTGCCTTTAACAGCTTCTGCCAATACCTCATACCGGTTTGAACCGCCCTTCCCGACTTTCCCCATTTTCTTGTTCAAAGAAAGATCGGCAGATTCAAGACCTATCTCGATTACCTTCATTCCTGTCTCTTGAAGAAAATCTGCACCGACATCCTCGACAAATTTGAGAACCATGCCTGCTGTTCCCAAGGCGATATACTGGAAGCCCTTGCCTCGGGTATGATTAAGAATTTCCTCTGCCCGTTTGGTATCGAAGAAAAAATCCTCGTCCGCGAAATGGATGTTCTTCATTCCTTCGGCTTCGCAGTAATCGAGTATCTCGCATACCCTTTCGACAGGGAGAACTACCCTATCTCCCTTACAATTCACAGCAACAGGACAGAACTTGCAATTATGAACCAAAACTTTATTGGCATAAAACCATTCCGTAGTTGGAACTTCCATACAATAAACATCTTCCTTGTGAGGAAGATGTTCTATCTTCGAAACTCTATGATTTTCTGCATACTTCCCTCCCTTCCAATTTGGATTTTTGTCTCCTAATCTTGATTGTCGATAACGAAGCTTAGACTCTTCACTCCGAACTTTTCCAGTGTTACCCGTCCTTATCTTTTCTCTCCATTCAAGAGTCATGTTTTTTGCTGGATTATCTCTCTTCATTCTTTCCGCTATTTCTGGATGATAATCAGGAATATGATTCCTTTTATCTGTCAATATCAAATTAGATGGAAAATCGTTCCCGGGCTTACCATCTTTATGATGCACCACTTCGTCGGTTATTAATTTCCTACCCAAAATAGACTCCATAACAAGAACCGACCTTGCCATTCCAAGATATCTATTACCTCGAAGATAAGTCCTGCCATTTGGGGACCGAGCATAACCAACCGCCCTAACACTTTGCCCCGGAAGCAAGTCGTTTGCCTCGACATCTTTCTCACAACTATTTTTTGTGTGCTGATTAGTATTCTTGAAAACCTTAAATTTATGATCGGGGGTACAATCTATATGGGAGCCGTCGTCGAAATGTACCCTTACAATTCCCGAATTATTGGCAGTTTTTCTGATATTTCTGACATCTGTATAAAAAAGCTCATAGGTCTCAAGATTGCACGAAAGAACCTTGACTCCTTTCTTCCCTGATAAAGACTGAATAGGAAAATCTCCGTCAACAGTATGTATGATTGTATCCCCGGTCAAACATTTATTAACGCACCCATAAGATGTGAACAAAGGATACACCAGGCCGCTATATTTAGCCATGTGCATATCCGAATCGGACAGAAGAAGGTACTTGAACTGATCATAATAACGAACACAATTTTCAAGACCCTCGTAAATCATATCATTGGAAGGAATGAACTTCGGCAATCTCAAACTTTCGACCAAAGGCTCATATCCAAAAAACTTTGCAGGTTTTGGAAGAATCTTATCAAGAACAAGACAAGCATCAACCTGAGGATAAGACCACAAACCGACGAGGTATTTTTCTGCATCAGGAAGCTCTCCGATATCTGCACATGAATAATCTTCGAGAAGCAGAACGTCCTTGCCCCTTGATTTGAAATAAGAAAACAGAAGATATGGAAGGTAGCAGAAACTACTCCTTACCACTTCCAAACTCGAAGGGTCAATAATCACGACATCATATCGCATGGTATTCCGCTCCATTTTCATTGTCTTCGAAAACAGATACAAAACTGGCATCAAAATACAATGCCAGCTGCTCCGCCATTACTTCGCATGATAAAGAAAACAAATCTTGGCCATTCCATTCTTTCACCAAGAATGAATCAACCTTTTTCTTCATCATAAGAAATTCCTTTTGCCTGTCCTCCGTTGTCTCCCATTTCATTTCGACAAAAAACTTATGGCGATGGGATAACTTGAGAAAAGAAACTTCGGGATAAGGGCATTCTGGCCAGCAATGATTTGCCTCGAAACTGGTCCTAATAACGACGTAGGTTCTCACTTTGCACCCTCCCGAGAAATTCTGTTCTTGTCGCGATATCGTTCTGGAAACAGCCTCGCAACGCCGTGGTAGTCGTGCTGGTATCCCTCTTCTTCACACCTCTCATTTCTTTGCAGAGGTGTCTGCCTTTCATTACAAGCCCGCATCCTTTTGGTTTGAGAATATTGTCAAGATCGTTCACAACATCGAGGACAAGCCGCTCCTGGACCTGAAGCCTCGCGGCATAATAATCAACGATTCGAGAGATCTTGCTGATGCCAATAACATTGGCCCCAGGGATATACCCAAAAAAGAAATTTCCAAAAAAAGTGACCGAGTGATGTTCACAAAAGGAATAGAAATATCCCTCATCAGTGATCATTTCGTCGTAGACGATGCCATCTTTCCCGTTAGGAAAGACAGTGACCTTTGGCTTTTGCTTTGGGTCATAACCATAGAACATCTCTTTCCACATCTTAGCCATTCTCTTTGGGGTATCAAGAAGCCCTTCCCTGTCGAGATCCTCACCAATAGCGATAAGGAACTCCTTTGCTGCTCCTTCAAGAAATTTCAGATCTTGCATTTATAAATCCTTCCTATCACAGGATCAGAAGAGCAAAATGACCTCTTCTGATCCTTGGCGCCGGTCCAGTGATTGTTACCCGAGAATGGTTTTGACGATTTTGTAAATTTCTTTGGCCCGATAGGAAGCGGCGGCTTCATCCCGGCCATCATCCATCAGCCCTTTGGCAACCTTGGCAACGATGACGGCTTCTGATTTTCCTTCTTTGAAGAGATCTGCGGCCACCTTGAACTTTCCGAATTTCTTTTCCGACCGTTCCGAAACGGATGCCTTCTCTTTTTTCTCCTTCGCAGGTTTCTTTGCCGAGGCCGGCGCCGCGTCTTTGGCCTTGTCCTTTTTGCCCGATTCGGGCTTCTCTTTCGCCTTGGATTTCTCAGCCTTCTTTTTCTCGGCCTCAGCCGCTTCTCCTTCGGCAATCAGCCCGTTATAAACATTGCAAATCGGATCGTCAGGCAACTGATCCTCTTTGTCCTCCGGTACAGCTTCGCAGGCCTTGATAAAGAGGATTTTGAGATCCTCTTCTTTGATCGCCACCGTTTTCACTTTGATCGTAGACAATCCCGTCTCGTTTAAAGCCTTCGCCGCTGCAAGCAACTCTTCCTTTGTAACCTTTTCCATGATGTTCTCCTTTCTTCCTTTTGTTTGTGGAATTGAACCTATCCCTGATATTCTATTATACACTGGTTTAACCAATTCTGGCTAAAAAGAATGAACTTTCCTCAAACTTATTTTTTCAGCGTTTCCTTTCAGCCTGTCTTTGAACCTGTTAGAAAATCCAAAACCAGGCAGGGTGCTCAATCCATCAAGAGCGAGGAGAAAATCGAAGACCCTCGAAATAAGGGTTTCTCGGTCTTCGACCTTTCGGAAGAACCTCTGGAATATCGAGATGCGACGCATAAGGGATTGAAGCTCCCGCCTTTTGACCTTATTGGCAACCTTAACCTCGTCTGAATTGCTTTTGATAAATTGATACATCATGTCTGTGATGCCGAGAACATTCTCTTTGGCACCTTCTACCGGCTGATAAGACAGCTGATTTGAATTGAAAAGGATCAATGCTCGCAACATGTCAACTTCCTGAAAGAACTCAAAAGACTGGCCATTAAGAATAATTTTCATCTTCCCTCCTTCACTGGACATTGATAAGTTTATGAATCTGCCAACTCAGAATTGCCCCTAAATCTTTCAACTGCTTTTCCTGCTGCATCCAGGACACAAGATCCACCGGACCCAAACTCTCAAAAGAAGGAGAAAAGGCAAATTTGCATCCTCGATGGGACAAAGCACGAACCACTTCCAAAGCATCGGAAAAATCTTCCTCGTCTTCAATTACAAACTTCACAAAATCTTTCTCACTGATATGCAAAAAATTGTCGAGCTCCATTTGAAATCTCATACCACTGGAAGGACCTTTCCAATCGGCAACCCAACTAACATTGATATTTGGGGGAAGATAAAGAGCACCATTTGTTTCAACGGAAATGGCATACCCTTTGTCTTCAAGTCCTGCTGTCACATTCTTCAAAGCCTGCTCCTGATATAGAGGCTCGCCGCCGGTAATGGTAATATTGTGATTGCCTAATCTCCCGACCTCTTCAATAACCTCTTCCGAAGTCATGTCTTTGCCTCCCTTTGGATCTTGGGCATATTTGGTATCGCAATACCGGCAAGAAAGGGGGCAACCTTGAAAACGGATAAACGTGCAAAGGCTGCCTTGGTGGAAAGCATTGACTTCACCGTTGATGCTTTGAAATATTGAATTGATTTTCATTTGACCACCCGCCACGTCACGCAAGAATCCGGAGTCTCCCATAACCGAAGCTGGCAACAAGAAACAATAGGCGAACAACCTAAATCGTTCAGTTGATAAGCAATCCACCGGATCATGTTTTCGGCAGTGGGGTTAGGAATCAATCCGTTAATATCTTGGTGATCGAGAACATCAATCACCTTCTCATTCACTACCTTCTTGAGATCAACAAAATCAACAACCATCCCTTGTTTGGGACCTTCACCCTGTAAAATCCCCCAGACAGTGACCTCAAGCCGCCAACGATGACCGTGAGGGTTTTTGCACCTTCCTTCGTAATAAGGTAGATGATGGGCTGAGTCAAATTCAAAAGCCTTCGTAACAGTCAATTCTATCATTTTCCTTCTCCTTCAATTGTATTATACACCACTTTAATCAAAATCTTTGATAGTTTTTTCAGAAAAGAATAACTCAGAATCCAAACAAACTTGACCAAGCTCAAGTTGTTGTAAAACCGTGCAAGTCTTGAATTGATCAAAATTGCTATCTCTTCCTGCAATCTGGGCAATCCTCATAATACTTTCTCGTTTCTCTGACGGAGTCTGATTTAAAGAAATAAGGCCATCAACGTGGGCAATCTTTCTTATGTCCTCAGAAACATCAGTTTGAGTCACATTCTTACGCTTGAAACTTGCCCTATTTGTCTGTGAAGCAGTGACAACAAGACAATGCCTCACATCAGACAAATTTTTCAATGCTTGCCAGGTTTCGTCCGATCGTTCTCTCCCTATAACTCTGCTGTCTTCAGGAGCAAGAATATCGGCATAATCAACCACAATAACATCGGGGACAAAACCGGTCATTTCTTCCAAGTCGGAAATATCTCCTAATATCTGTGAAAGATTTGCAGACCGAATTGGGTAGGCTTTGAATTTGAAATTGCGGCCATACATTTCTTGAAGACCACGCATCACCGCTTTCGTATTCCTGAATTTCATCTTCTCCCTTTTGTAGGTTGTAAACCATGTGGCCGGGAGATAATCACTTTTCTTTTTACCTCGACATTCAGTGCAAGGAGAATAATCAATATCAGGATCATACATCTCGGGCTTGTTTCCTTCTTCATCAAGGAGCCTCGTCGTATTCTGTCTCTCCTTCTTTTTGCAGGAACCATTCTGATTAAGAAAACAATCAAAACAAGGATAGATATAATCTCCAGTGTAATCTCCCAGAGCAGTCATTCTTTTCTGGAGTCTCTTCCTCATCCTGTGCTTATCCATCTCCAAGGAAATGAAAATCACCTTATACTTCTCGAGAAATGCTTGAACAGCAATTTCACCAAGCCAAAAGGTTTTACCTTTCTTGGCAGGACCCATAATAGCGAACAACCAGTTGCGTTCAAAATAACCAATCATCTCTCCCAGTTTTCCGGGAAGCTTGAAAAGCTTCTGAGATTGATCTTCCTCTTCAAGAAAGAAGGTTCTTATCTGCTCCTCATCGAAAAGGTCTTGCCACCCACTGGTAGCTTGAACGACCTTTCGATACCCTTGCATCTCTATCTCCGCATCTTCTACCCTATCCAGCTCAAGCAAAGACTGGACATTATCAGAAGCAAGTTTCAATCCTCTCTTGCGAAAATATCGAATGGATTTGTCGTAAAGATATTCGGCATTGAAATTTTGTGCAGTCTCGTACTTGGAGGAAAGCTTGGCAAGAAAAGAGGAAACGATATTTGCGTCTCCTTCTTTCAACTTGCCTTGTTCAACATTAAAAATATTCTGGATCAATTCTCCAGGAGCCTGTTTGTATTTTTTGTAATGATCGAGGCACCACTTGGAAACTACCTTCGCATAAGGGACGACAAAATAATCACCTTTGACCAGTTGTGAAACATCTCTGATATATTTTGTTGAAACAATTAACCCGGTGAGGATTTCTTCTTCTATGGAATTATCAACAGGACGACGATTCAGCATTATTCTTAATTCCTCAATTTAGGTAAGAACGTCACTTGCCGGATTATACATCACTTTAATCAAATTCTAATAATATAT
The DNA here is from genome assembly GCA_041653495.1 of Minisyncoccota bacterium. Lineage (GTDB taxonomy): Bacteria > Patescibacteriota > Minisyncoccia > Minisyncoccales > RBG-13-42-11 > JBAZFF01. The sequence goes on along the minus strand of JBAZFF010000003.1, from coordinate 473 downwards.
TTGTTCGTCAGGTTGAACTCCTTGAATCATTCGCCCTTGTTGTGGGACATTAGTTCCCTGCTCGTCATCAATAATACCTTGAGAGCAAAGATAAGACGCAAGTCTGTTCTGCATCTTAGGAGAAGAGAACCATCCTGGAGAAAGCTTCTTTACATCGTTATCAACAGCTTCAACAGTCGCTTCCCAAAGATGATTGACCCACTCATTTAACTGAATTGAATGGAAAGAAGAAATCTTGCTCTTGTTCTTTTTCTGGAATTCGACAATGCCAAGAATTGCTTTCTTGAAACAATTTTTATCATGCACGGAAAATTCTATGGCAGCACCACCAAGAACCTGCTTCCGATAAAGGGACATGAGTTGTCTTGTTTGCTCGGGGTGATTGTCTTCAAGAGGTTCCTCCTCTCTGCCTTTTCTCTTTTTTGGTTCTTCACTCACATACTTTTGAAATAAGGACTTTTCTTTGGCCCACT
>JBAZFF010000002.1:0-50280 GCA_041653495.1 Minisyncoccota bacterium | reverse complement strand
TGTCGGAGAGAAGGAAGCAGAAGATCCCCCGGAGCACACGCTCCCGGTGCAGGTAAACTCGTTTGAATCCAAAACCGCATCGTCGTTCTCATCCACCTCAAAAGCAGAATCGCTGTCAATCCTTATTTGGTAAGCTGACTGGGGATCGGTGCCTACAGGATTATTGTCAGAATCAGTATATGTCCAACTGAAAGTAGGTATTTGCAAAACGTAAGAGCATTCTCCTGCTCCGCTCACGTCCAGAGAACCTGCGGAAGGGGCAGCATTCTCGGCAAGGTTAAAAGTAGTTGAAGCATATTGAAAATCCATCCAGCCTATTATCATATCCGACCAGGCATATCCTGAAAAACTCCCATCACTGTAATCTATATTAACTCCGGTAGAGCCGTCTCCGTCCATTAGTATCCAGCCGCTCCAGCCCCCTCTTTCCTCCAAGGGCTTCATGTCTCCGCTACACCCGGATTCGTATACAGAACAAGTAGTCGCCCAACCAGTCACTTCTCCGGTATCTGTAGCGGCCTGGACAGAATATTCCGGAGTTCCGGGATATATTTCACCTTCCACTCCAAAATCAATCCAGCCTATGTTTTCCGACCAGGCATGTCCCGAGAAGACACCGGTCGAAGTCGCTATGTCAACTCCATAATTAGACCCCGCCCCGACTCCCGACTCGTTCGTGCAGGAAAGGCTGACCCAGCCTATAGTTTCCGACCAGGCATATCCTGAAACATTATGCTCCTCGCAAAGAGGAGGATCCGTCCTGAAGCTTTTTTCTTCCCCGAACCCCCAGCCGGCAGAGTTATGCGCCATGGCTTGGTAATAGTAAGTAGTTTCAACCACCAAATCCCCCATATCTTTAGTAAAGTTACCCACTAAGAAACTGCCTGACTGAGTAGAAGAACTGGTGTAAATGCCCGAATCTGTCCCCCATTGGACTCCTCTCATATCCACGGTTTCCCCTCCATTACTGGAGATTATGCCATTGCCCGTGGCGGAATCAATTCCAATATTGGTGGCGGCAGACGTGGTTACCGTGGGAACATTTATCGGAGAATATTCAAGAATAATTTTATCTAAAACCGGAGTGGCGGCCCCGTCTGAAGTGAAAGAAACTTTATAATAGAAACTGCTGCCCCTCCAATCCAGTGAAGATAAACTGATAACGTTATTAGTTCCGACGCTTAAAGTATTCGTTCCCCCCAAGACACCCGAAGAATTGTACCAATTGGAATTATCCCGGCTGAATTGGATGACAGCTGTAGTCCCGCTCGGCTTAGCGGAAAGGTCGTAATAGAAATTATCTACAAGAGCATGACTGCTTAATAGATTGGTGGACGTAAAACTTCCGGAAGTATAATACCCAAGAACCAACCCAGGGAGATAAAGGCAGATCAAGCTTACAATAGATATTAAAATTAAATTTCTTCTATTAAGCATATCTAATTGCAGCCGCAAGTTTTCGCGACCGTAGAACAAGTATAATTAACTGAACCGATTGGGAAACAACCGCACCCAGAAACGGCATTCGCCACAACGCATTGATAATAACCAGCACAACCCGTATTTACACAAGTACCACTCGTCCAAGCTTGTCCGCAATTAGCAGTGTAAGATGTCGCGCTACAGGATGTATACCCGCCGCAACAAGGATTAGAGCCTGATCCCGTACAATTTATAGTACCTGAACAATTTGAATCTTTAATAATAACAGAGTTACAATTATAATCAAAGCTTCCATCTCCTCTGTTAGCCGTGAAGGAAGAGGTCTGCCCGGGCCTTGCATTGGCATTTGCGTCATAGCAGTCAGTTCCCGCCGAAGCCGCCGGCCTGCAGGTCGCAGTTCCCGAAGAACCAGCATATCCGTCCCCGTCTGCATCTATATAACAATATCCTGAACAGCATTGTATGCCGGAGGAACAGGCCGTTCCAGTACCATTACACACGCAAGTTCCTGAAGAATTACAATAATATGACGTACTGCAACCATGCTGGTCTGCAGTGTAGCAAACTTCAGCTACGGTATCATATCCTGTATAGTATGAACTGGCTACGCAAGCCTTATTGCACCCCGCGCTCCCGCAAGAAGCAGAAGCAGAGCCTACGCCAGTGCAGGAACTGGCTACAGTTGAGCAGCTAGTAGAGCCCGAACAGGTCCCGTTGTAAGAAGTCGCTCCGGAATATTTAGCGCAACTGTTCCCGTTCCAGCCGTATATATAATTAGTGCAAGTATAAGCTGAACATTCGCTGTCCGGATCTTGTCCCGCAACAACGGTGGTGCATGCCCCTACTGTTCCCGTTAAATCACAAGCTTGGCAAGTGCTACCGCAAGCAGAGTTACAACAGTATCCATCCGCGCAATAACCTGACACGCACTGGCTGGCGGAAGTGCAGGCGAGTCCGTTTCCAAACAAAGATAACTTTATCTGCCCTCCGCTGACAGTAACGTTGGTTGTCCCCGCAATTTTCGAGGAATCATCAAATGTATCGGTGATAGAAGAAGTGGCTTTAGAAATGAATGCGGCGCCTATTATTAAAACCACAATTACAACTAAAAATAAAATCTGCTTATTTTTTATTAAGCCGAAAAGTGATTTTAATTTTTCTTTTTTATCCATTTCAATATCACTTGTTAAAACTACTAGTCGTACACCCAGTTATAACATCTGATAGTACCATAGTAATTTGAAGCACCCGGATAACTACAGCCGCCGTCACAAACATAACTACAGGCACAATTATATGTCGGCATAGCACAATTACCACTTATACAAATAGCACCAACATTACAACCGTCGAAACCAAGAGCTGAGCAAACCTCATAACCAGTATCGCCAAGGTAAGTTTCGCAACCTATATCTGAAGTAGCAATAGGAGCTGTACAACTACCGGATCCATCACAACGATAATGAGTATTATTACACAATCCAGTACCATAAGTGTCTGAATATCCGTTGGGAATGTATGTACAAGAGCCATTAGAACAACCCTGGCAGGTGGAAGTACAACCCGAATCCTCCGCATAATTTGTCACTGCAGTGCAAGTGCCTATGGACCCTGCAAGGTTACAGGCATAACAAGTGCTACTACAGGCAGAATTACAACAGTAGCCGTCTACACAATAACCGCTTCCGCACTCACTGCCCGTGGTGCAAGAATCTCCGGTTGCAGTTCCTATCCTGACCCAAGACGAACCATTATAATAATAAATGAATTTGTCGTTCTGGTTAAAATAAGTTTCCCCTTCCGCTGGAGAAGAAGGAGCATTAACTGGATTTAGTATAAAAGAATCTCTGAATTTTGCGCTGCCAGCCACTTCGAGACTCTCACTCGGATTCGTTGTCCCGATTCCCACCTTTCCGTTCAACACTACTAAGGCTATGGAAACCGACGAATTGGTTCCCAGCACCAAAGCTCCTTCCTTCGACTGGGCATTAATACTTGTATTTAGAGGGGTAGCCACATTGTCGCCTGGAGCTGTAGCTGTGGGGGAAGTAAAAGCAATGGCCCAGTACCCCACAAAAAGACTCATGACCGCTACTCCTATTATTAGAGAGATTGTGTGTTTCATATGATTAATTATTATTTAAGTTTTGTTTAGGGCGTAAGATCGTTTAATAATCCTTCTATTTCCGTTTGTTTGCTAGTTGCGTTCTCTGAATTATCAGGAGTAAGTCCAGACAATAAATCATTCACTTCTTTCTGCTCTTCTTCGGTCAAAGATCCCGCAGTCTTGGGAGTTAATCTGTTTAATAAATCTTCAGTAGTTTCTTCACGATCTATTGTTTCCTCCCCCTTATTTAATTTCAATATAATAATAACCGCAATAATTAATAACAAAATCAAAATACCGATTATTATAACTCTATTTTTCTTGGTCATAATTATTACCGCATTATACCATATAAATAATTTCTATTCTTCAAGGCAACTTGTCTCTATTAGTTGTATCTCCTTATCCCCGCTAAAGACAGGAATTTCATCGCACTTTTCAGCTTCTTGTATTAAAAGATTTATAGTATCGGCTTTACCCTGGTTATAAGCCTCGACTAATTGTACATTTTTATAATTCGTCCAAATGTTGTTACAAATATAGACGACCGAAAACACTACCCAGAGAAATAAGATTAGTTTTAATATGTTCTTTAGCGTAAAAACCATATTTAGTTTAGTTAATTTTAAAATGTATTACTATATAATACCAAACAGTAATTTAAAAAGAAAGGTCAAACGCCAGATATCCCCAGAACAAAAAGAGCTCCTAAGAGCTCTTTTTAATATTAAGGTTTTTTGATTTCTCACCTATCACCTCATCCACCACCCCGTATTCCTTGGCTTCTTGAGCCGACAAGTAAAAGTCCCTGTCCGTATCCTTTTGGATCTTCGCCAGAGGCTGTCCCGTATGCTTTGAAATTATTGTATTCAGCTTTTCCCTTATTTTTATTATCTGCTTTGCCGTAATCTCAATCTCAATTGCTTCTCCCGACACCCCGCCTGCCACCTGGTGAAGCAATACCTGGGAATTAGGAAGAGCGAATCTCTTGTTTTTAGCCCCCGAAGCCAATAAAACTGCTCCCATGGAAGCCGCCATTCCGACGCAAACAGTGGAAACATCAGGCTTTATGTACTGCATAGTGTCGTATATCGCCATGCCTGCAGTCACCGATCCTCCTGGGCTGTTTATGTACAATTGGATGTCTTTCTTGGGGTCCTGGGAAGCCAAGAACAGAAGCTGGGCTATTATGGCATTGGCCAAAGTGTCCATAACCGGACCTGCCAAAAATACTATCCTGTCCTTTAAAAGCCTGGAATAGATATCATAAGCCCTTTCTCCATATTGAGACTTTTCTATTACTGTAGGAATTAAATTCATGACTTCATTATATCTTTTGAGTAAGCTGAGTCAAGAAACAAAAAGGAGCCATAAGGCCCCTTTTTGACAACCTTAAGCCAATAATCCGACTATCAGCAAGGCAACGATATTCAATATTTTGATCATGGGGTTTATGGCGGGCCCCGCAGTATCCTTGTAGGGATCTCCTACAGTATCTCCGGTCACCGCTGCCTGGTGGGCGAATGATCCCTTGCCGCCGTAGTTCCCGTCTTCTATGTATTTCTTGGCGTTATCCCAAGCTCCGCCGCCTGAAGTCATCTGGATAGCTAAGAATATCCCTATCACCAGAGAACCTATCAGCAATCCTCCCAAACCTTCCGCCCCCAAAAGAACGAAAATCAAGATCGGAAATACCACAGGGAGCAAAGCGGGCAGCAACATCTGTTTTAAGGCTGCCTTGGTGACGATGTCTACGCAGCTGGAATAATCCGGCCTGGCTTTCCCTTCCATAATTCCCGGGATCTCCTTAAACTGCCTTCTGACTTCTTCTACTACTTTTCCTGCCGCCTTTCCCACCGCTTCCATAGACAGAGACGCAAAGTAATAAGCCACTACTCCGCCCGAGAGTAATCCTACCAAAACCTTGGGATCTTCCAAAAAGAAGTTTACCTGCCTTCCTATTTCCGAGAGCTCCTGGGTGTAAGCGGCGAACAATACTAAAGCTGCAAGCCCCGCCGAAGCTATGGCGTATCCTTTGGTCACAGCCTTTGTCGTGTTCCCGACCGAATCCAATGCATCCGTGGTCTTTCTCACTTCAGGATCCAATCCTGACATTTCGGCAATCCCTGCGGCGTTATCGGTGATGGGGCCGTAAGAGTCCATGGCAATAATCAACCCGGTCAAAGAAAGCATGGCAACGGCGGATATCGCCAACCCGTACATTCCCCCGAGATGGAAGCTTACCAATACTCCGATTGAAATCAAAATAACCGGAACTATAGTAGATTTCATTGCCACGGCCAATCCTGCGATAATATTGGTTCCGTGACCGGATTCGGAAGCCTTGGCAATGGCTTTCACCGGAGAATAACTTTTTGACGTAAAATATTCCGTGACGACGAACATTCCTGCGGCCAGCAATAATCCGACTATGGCCGGAATATACAGGCTCCACTGGGTAATTCCCATGCTCTTTGTAAAATCAGAAAGTATCGGGAAGAATCCCAAAGCGGACAAGGCTCCGGCTACCATGATTCCCTTATACAGGGCTGCCATGATTGAGTTTGACTTGGGAAGCCTTACAAAGAACGTTGAAATAATAGAAGCCAGTATGGCTACGGATCCTAAAATCAAAGGAAGCAATATGGCCTGTGCCATATTGGGGAATATCAAAGACCCCAAGACCATGGCTGCGATTATCGTAACTACGTAGGTTTCAAACAAATCTGCAGCCATTCCGGCGCAGTCTCCGACGTTATCCCCGACCTGGTCGGCAATTACCGCCGGGTTTCTCGGATCGTCTTCGGGTATCCCTTTTTCAACCTTGCCCACCAAGTCCGCTCCGACATCTGCGGCTTTAGTATAAATTCCGCCTCCCAGCCTGGCAAAAACGGAAATCAAGCTCCCTCCAAATCCCAAAGCGATCAAGGCTTTTAAGTCCCCTGTTATCAAATAAAACGAAGAAACGGAAAGCAGCCCCAGGCCTGCAACCAAGAATCCTGTGACAGACCCTCCTTTGAAGGCAAGACTCAAGGCGGATTTCAAACCGTTCTTTGCGGCCTCCGCCACTTTGACGTTTGCCCTGGTCGAAACCGTCATGCCCAGATATCCCGAAAAGCCGGAAGCTACGGCTCCTATCAGAAATCCCAGGGCGGTATTAAACCCCAGAAAAATCAAAAGAAGCACGAATATGACTACGGCGGCTATGGCCACTGTCTTATACTGCCTTTTCAAGAACGCGACTGCTCCCTCTTTTATGGCCTGGGAGACTTCTGCCATTTTCCCTTCGCCAGACTTTGATTTGTTTATTTCCCTTATAAGGAAAAAAGCGAAGAGCAAAGAAAATATTGAAACTATGATTGGAATTAATTCCATAATTAATTTTTATCTTTCTCTTTGACCTTTTCTTTTACTTTTTTAACTTTTTTCGGTTTTTCTTCTGTCTCTTTGGGAGCTTCTTTTGCGGGCTCTTCTTTCGCCTCTTCTCCCTCCAACAGCTCTTCGCTGGATATTCCTTCTCCGTTAGGACTCTTTACGTCTATTTTCCAACCGGTGAGTTTTGCCGCTAGCCTTACGTTCTGTCCGTTCTTCCCGATAGCCAAAGAAAGCTGGTCTTCAGGAACGGACACTTCGGCTTTATTCTTGGGCAGAACTTTTACATCCAGCACTTTGGCAGGAGACAATGCATTGGCTATATATTTGTCAGGCTCTTCGGAGTATTCAATAATGTCTATTTTCTCTCCTCCGAGTTCGTTTATCACAGCCATAACCCTTGTCCCTTTTTGCCCGACCATGGCTCCGATAGGATCTATTCCTTCCTGGTTTGACTGCACGGATACTTTTGACCTGGATCCCGCCTCCCTGGCGATTGATTTTATTTCAACCTGGTTTGAAGGAATCTCGGGAACTTCCAGTTCAAAAAGCTTTGAAATTATCTTGGGATACGCCCTGGATAAGAAAACTACCGATCCTCTTGAAGAGTCTTCCACTTTTAAAACAAAAACTTTCAGCCTCTGTCCCGGCCTGTAGAATTCTCCGGGAACCTGTTCTTCTCTGGGCAAGAAGCCCAAAGTCTTCCCGAGATCTAAAAAGACATTTCTTCCTTCTATTCTCTGGACTACTCCTGAAATCAATTCGCCTTCTTTGGCTTTATATTCAGAAAAGACGCTTTCCTTCTCTGCTTCCCTGATCCTTTGCAAGATAACCTGTTTTGCGGTCTGGGCGGCGATTCTCCCGTAGTCTTCCTTGGTTTCCAACTCCGTTTCCAGCTCCTCTCCCGCTTTTATGTCTTTTTTCAACTTTTTAGCGTCCGCCAATAATATGTGCTTTTCGGGATTGAAACGTATTTTCTTATTTTCCTCGCTTATCTCCTCTTTGACTTCCTGCATCTGAGCCAGCTCCTCTTCAGTATAAAGCATATCTTCCGTCACCACCTGCTTTACCTGCCAAAACTTAACAGAACCGGTCTGTGAATCCAGTTTGGCCTTTATTATCTGCCCCTTCTTCCCGTAGTCTTTCTTGTAAGCTGCGGCTATAGCCATCTCTATTGTTTCCAGCACCTTCTCGGCTGAAATCCCTTTTTCTTCGGCTATCTGAGAAATTGCTGAATGAAAATTTTTAATATCCATCATATATTTTTCTTATTTTTAAAAAATGCCCGCAACAACGCGGACTGCCTTTATTCTAACAAAGAATGCCTACTTGTCAACTTCGTAAAAGGAGAATATCAAAGTCCCGGGACCGGAGTGGTTCCCGATCGCAGCCGACACTCCGGAGATGAACACAACTTCTGCGTTCAAGTTTTTCTCAGTCAGCTCTTTCAACTTCTCCGCCGCCTTCAAATTATCGGCATGGCCGATAGCCACTTTCACTTTCTTTTTCCCGACGGCACCCACAACAGCCCTAAAGATCGTTTCTGCCATATCTTTGCCAAAGAAAGCTCCCGCTGGTTTTATTTCCCCGTCTCTCAATTTTATTAAAATCCTCAATCCTAATTTCTGGAGGGAAAGGACCAAAGACAGAGCCAGACCGGGCAGATGGAACCTTCCTCCTTTCGCTATATATCTTACGTCTTCCAGCAAAGCCACCAAAGAGATCTTCGGGGCGAAGGACTCCAGCTCTTTTACAACCTCCTCCATGCTCTTTCCCCGGTCTATCAGCTCCTGGGCTTTCATTGCTATCAGCCCCTCTCCAACTTCTACGGCAAAGGAGTCAAACACATATATATGTGTCTTTTGCGGTTTCTTATAAGTGGACCTGGCTATTCGGGCGGAACTGTAAGTGCCGGAAAGTTTTGAGGAAGGAGTTATCACTAAAATGTTTTCAAATCTTTCCAAAGATTTTCCATAAGCTTCCAAAAAATCCTTGAATGACGGGGCGGAAGTCGTGGGCAGGGGCTTTCCCTCTGCTAAAGCCTCCCTCATTCTCGGGAAGATCTCTTCCCTCTTGTGTATTATTTCACCGCTGGGAAACCTGGAGAAGAACGGCACCTCTTCTATTTCTCTTTCTTTCATATATAGCTTTGGAAGATTTGCGGTTTCGCCGACGACCAGGCCCAGAGGCTTCTTGGCCGCTTTCTTTTCTTCTTTCTGCATATCCTCCGTCCTGCAGTCTAAATCCGGACAGCCCTTTATCTTATCCAAGACTAATTTCGTATCGTTGCAATGAATGTGAAATTTGACTTTTTCATTAACATCCAGCATTTCAAAACTGTCTCCCAATGAAGAAATCTCTTTCCTGAATTTTTCGGGGTCAAAATCTTCCGGTTTCTTGAACATTGCGACTATTTCGTACCTGAATGCCAGTTTTTCTTCCGCCTGCGGCTGGATAAAAGAACTATTTCCATTCGGAGCGTCCAATTCCACTCCTTTTAGGCTGTCTACCCAGGCCTCCAGAATCTTTACGTATCCCATGCCGCCAGCATCTACTACGTTATTCTCTTTCAAGACCGGGAGCCTTTCAGGAGTCGTTTCCAAGGCGTGCTTCGCCTCCGCTAAAGCTCCTTCCAAAACTTTTACTATGTTCTTTTCTTTTCCCTCCTTTGCCATTTCAAAGGCTTTCTCTCCGGCCGCCCTGATTGTGTCTAAAATAGTCCCATCAACGGGAACCGCGATTGAAGACCTGGCGGCTTTGATCCCTCTCTGCATGGCCAGGGCCAAGTGGAAAGCGTCTATAGTCTCTAAATGTTTCACTCTGTCTAAAACCTCCACGAAATAGCCGGTCGTTATCATCCCCGCATTCCCCCTGGCGTTTATCATAGCCGCATCCTTCATATCTTCTGTCAATTCCCTGAAATTGGAATAATTCCTTCTAGATACCGCTCCTTCCACTCCCAAAAGGGTGGCTGCCATATTGTATCCCGTGTCCTTGTCTGCGACAGGGAAGACGTTTATCTTGTTTATCTCTTCCTGATGGATCACTATTTTTTTTGCCGCAGTTATCATCATTTTCTTGAAGTCTTCAACCCTGAGTTCTGTGACAACTATTTCGTCCTCCCCCAAGACGTACTTTTCCACTCCTTTTTTCGCAGCTATGATCCCGCTCTTGGTAATCTTCGCCCCGTACTTGGCCACCGCCCAGCCTATTTTAGAAGTAATAGTTATCGGCTTGATTAACTTTTCTGCCTCGTCGGATTTGAAGCCCACTATTCTGTCGTCGTCAAAAACCAACCTGGAGAAAATCAAAAACCCTCTTCTCGGATTCCCGAATAATGCGCTTATCGGACTTAATCTTTTCAGTAAGATGAAAGGAAGGCAACAAAACGCCAGAAATCCCGCCGACTGAGCTTCGGAAACCGTCAGAAATGCCGGAGGGTTGAAGAAAAAGAATATCAGGGATGCGAAAAGCAATAGAGTGGCTATGGCAGAACTCCAGACGAACGCAAACAGAAGCATGATGAGGACAGCCAACCCGAATAAGATAGGAGAAAAGACCAGAAGGGCTCCGGCGAATGTCCCGATTCCCCTTCCTCCTGAAAATTTCAAAAAGAGGGACCAGTTATGGCCCACTACGGCTGCTGTCCCGGCCAAAATCTGGAATTCCAAAGACAGTCCAAGCTGCTTGGCCAGCCATACTGCCAAATATCCCTTCCCTATGTCCAAGAGGCCAGTAAGCACTCCCTGAGCCTTTCCAACATTCTTATAGACATTAGACCCGGATGTCTTTTTCCACCCAACTTCAAGAATATCCTTTCCGAAAGCCCTGGAAATTAAATAGCCGAAAGGTATGGATCCTAAGGCATAACTTACAAGAACCCAACTTAAGGCAATAATCATTATATTACTTTACCTTGGAATTAAGAGTTTGAATATATCTGCAGTAATCGCAATCCGGGTTCCCTTCTGGGATTGCGTCTGAATTCAAACACTTATGTATGTCTAAAATAGTCTTCTCGACCCACGAATCATCCCCCTTATAGGGGATCAAGGTTATATCAAATTCAAGTTTTGCGTCAAAAGCATTCAAGTCGGACTTCCCGTTGCAATAAACGAAATATCCCGTATCTGAGACTTGGCAGCCGTTCTGCCTCAACAGCCACTGGTATATTTCCATCTGCCTTTTATATCCCTTATGCCATTCTTCGTTCAGTTCTTTTATCTCTCCGTTCTTGGAAGTAGCCTTGTAGTCCACTACTATATAGTTCCCTTTGGAATCCTGCCATAAGTCATCTATGGCTCCGAAAACTAAAAAGTTGGTTGGCTTGTGCAAATACTGCACTCCCGTAAACGTATTTCTCCACTGCTCCAGATTCTTATGGAGAGCCGGGCGGGCGTCTATTCCGTATTTCTCAATTAGCGGATGATTCGTGCCGTTCGCCCTGTGAAAATCAAATTCTTTTTTCAATAAAGTGTCCACTGCGTTGTTTAAAGAGAACGGGAACCCGGGAGGGCGGGCGATTCCGTATTTTAGATCAATATAAAAGCATCTCGGACAATCAATGAACAAGTCTATCTTTGAGCGGGATATTTTGAATTCATATCGAGGATCATATATCCCTCTCTGCCTTTGGGGCGTGTAATATTTTGACATAGTCTATAGCTAAATGTACCAGAACGAAATAATTTTGCAAAATAAAATCAACTTTTAAAAGTTGATTGGCGGGAATAAAAGACGATTTTCCTAACCCCCTGCCCTTTGAATAGGTTCCTGCAATTAGAGTTCCCTGCGAAATTTCATAAGACTCTCCAGTATGATGGTGTCGCTAATAAAGTACGAGTCTTTCTCTCTCCCGCAGAGCTCCCCCGGACAAAATTAGCCTACTCTATACAATAAAGCGTGATTATAGTATAATCATATTATCTTCAAGGTGGTCTTTGAGGCCCAGTTCTTTAATACTAAAAAAGGAGGTAAGGATGGATCCTAAGAGTTCGGAAGAAAAAATGCTTCAAAGTATCTCCAAGGAGCTTGGTGTGCCCAACCTTCTTGAGATTCTGTCAACGACACCGATGCGTCGTCTGAAACCTATCCTAATCCATGCATTCAAAAATCGAGCGAAGGCCAGAAAACCTACCGAATTACTGCGGGAATACGAGAGAAGGCAAGAGTTTCTCGGAATCGGTCCAATTGCTCAGGACAAACTCCTTCAGAATGCTTTGATTTTCCACGAAACAGTGCGGCCTGTATTCGAATCAGTACAGACTTCTCCCATAGCACCACTTGGTCTCAACTCTGTGCTAAGTAGTGTTAGCCAAAACAATGTTCTCTCTACTATAAATGATTCGGAGGTTGTCGGTGCTTTCACCAATCAATTGGCGCTGGAATGCTCGCTTCGAAGAAAACAAAAAACTTCTAAGGGGGACTGTAGCGCGGTACATCTGAGCACTGCGGGGCGTGTGTTGCGACTCCAGCCATTCGATAAGGATAAAGGCTACATGCAACATTTCTATATATTCGCTCTATGTTCAGGTGGACTACAAACCTCATCGGACGAGAGATTCGCGACTGCAACAATGCGAATGCACATAAAAATGTTGCTGGATGTGATATCTGCCTTACATAAAGAAGGCTATAAATCACGCAATATCACTGTCAAAGTCTCAGATATTCGATTCCTCGAACAGCTAATAGCGGCACAAAAACTTCCTCGTGAAGAAATAATACGGAACTCACTCAATGATGAATTTGATCTCTTTGAGAAGTATCGTGTTCCTTTTCCGAAAGAAGTTGAATGCGCTGATGATTTATGTTCGTCCATATTTGAAGGGATTGGTATCGCCAATCATAAGGAATATTATACCAACACGGAACACCGTCTCATGGCTCCTCTTCGCGAGATGTATCCACAAGTTCGGTTCTGCTTTGATTTCAATAGAAAAGCGGGGCTTGGCTATTATCTGCATCTCTGCTTCCACATATTCGCCAGCAACCAAAAAGGTGACATGATTCAGCTTTCGGATGGTGGCGCAATGGACTGGGCAGCAAAGCTACTTAACAACAGAAAAGAGGTTATGGTCGCGTCTGTGATTGGCGGGGAACTGTTGCAGAGATTGTTCTGCAGCCAGCCATAATAAGTGGAAATAACCGAAATTAAAACACGAGGGCACGCCTCGTGTTTTTCCTAAAAAGAAGCAAATATTTTTTGACTACCTGATTCAATTCGCAATTTTCCTCCATACGGCATCGGCACCTGCGGATCGGTATGACCGAAGTTTATATTTTGAATGATGGGAACAATCTGGTTATATATACGTACAGTTTCAATAATCGCCTCCTGTTGTCCCTTCGTATACGTCATCCGCTCTTCTTTGGTAAATGGTTTGTCAAATTCCCAGGCTTTTGGTTTTCCCACTAATATACCTTGAATATTGAGTAACACCCCCCTTTCACCCAAAGCACGGATTACTCGCCGCACATATCCATGCGATGGTATTTCTTCCGATGTTTCAAGCATAAGAACAATGTTTTCAAATTTTTTGAGACTTGGGATTGGGACATTGTTGCGCAACATGTCATCTATTGATTCCAGGCACCCACCCCATAAAATACCCTCACCATCCATTGGAGCATCCCATACCCATCCCATGTTTTTCTCATAGGTTCGTTTTGTTGTAAGAAGCGTCTCATCTTTCCAATTTAGACCAATTTCATTATATTCGTCTGATGCGGTGATTTCATATTCACCCGAATCAAATAGGGCGTGATGAATATTTTCCACTGTGTATTTATCCATTTCTCCCTGCATCGCGAACTGCGTCATAACACATGCTCCATAAAAAGAAGGAATTCCATGCCGGAATAAGAAGCTACAGAGGTGTGAATTGTCACTGTAGCCCAAAAACGGCTTAGGATTTTTTAGAAATACTTTTGGAGACATTTTGTGAATATAGGTCACTTGGTCATCTCCGCCAGTACTTGCAATTACGGCCTTTATTTCTGGATCAGAAAATGCAGCAATAAGATCGCAAGCACGCTCCTCGGCGCTTGCGTTTAACTTTCTCGTTGTCGGATATTCCACTGGCTCCAATCCGAACTCGTCTCGAATTCTCTGGAGCCCTAATTCGAATATTTTTGGAAAGATGGCAGGAGCCGCAAACGATGGCGACAGCACTGCTACTCTATCTCCTTTTTGTAATTTTTGAAGTTTTTTCATAGTAAGCTTGCTAGTTTTTTATAAAGGAATAAACGTAACACCCTGGAGTAATGTCATAAGAGCCGTCTTTATTACGATATTTTGAAATTTGTTCCTTTATATCGTCAATAACACTTTCAGTAAGTGGTAGATTGTTGAAATAAGTCTCAAGATGGAAATTCATAAATGTCTCTAACACCTCGTCTTCTGACTTATAATGAATTGCGTCACCTTGTAAGTGATTGATTGATAGCGTTATTTCTCCTTTCGTATCAAGTTCCAATAAAGTCTTGTCTATAATTTGCTTTGAAGGACTTTGTTCTTCGATATTTGCAAAAACAGGAAATACTCGCTTCCATTGTCTCATTAAGATACTTTGCTCTTGCGAGAGTGAGTCAAAATGCATTAGAAAGAATGATCCCTTTTTGACAATATTCTTCCGAATAAACTTTTTAATAACAGAAGAAATATAATCTCCTGCTTTTTTTATGCCTAAACGATGAATATGTTGATGCGTCGAATGCGAAAAACTCCAGAGTGTATATACAAGGTCGTAAATGTTCTTAGTATTTTCCATATATTCGACCGCGTCAGAAACAATAAAAGATGAATTTTTTGGCAAGCGTTTCCTTGCCGCTTTGAGCATCCTCTTGCTGAGATCTGAAAAAGTGTAATCTGCGGTAGGTATTGTCGAAACCGCAGTGCCTGAAGCTCTGCCACTACCACAACCTAATTCCAGTACTTTTGAAGGTTTTTTATTGTATAAAAACTTTTCAAGTAATAAGAGATCTGACACTCCTCCAAAGGTATATGGTTTTAGCAGATGTTGGTAATATTCTGGCGGAAGGTAATCTTCAACGGTGTTTATCTTCGCAAGCCAAGGATATTGTTCTACAAGTTCATTCGTTTTCATATTATTTCTTTTCTGCAAGCATGAACATGTTCATACCTCGATTTGCCACTGTCTCTCCAGCATTAAATCTCATTTCGATTTCAAATACTAATTTGAAAATATCAGGATTCTCAAGATACTCACTCACTGCACTTTTCTTTTCGTTTTCTGGATCAAAGTCTTCTGGACCAGGCTGAACAAACACAGGTACGCCATACGTTTTCTGTATACGAAACCCTACATCGGAAAAAAGTTTTTCTATGGATTCTTTTGAATGAGTTACTAACTCCGGGACATGCGGAGCCCATTTCACTCTCTGTTCGTTTGCAAGTTTTTGTAACTCTTTTGCGCCAGCTCGATAGCTATTTATTTTAGAAGCCAATGCATTATGGTAACCGTGACTCATTAAAAGAATGCGGCTTCCTGGCTTCAGAATACGGAATAGTTCTTTCGCCACCTTATCTTGATCATAAATAAAACTGAGAGGACTATAAATACTCACGATATTATCAACGCTATTGTCTGTGAAATTATCTATCTGAGTTAGGTCTCCCTCTGATATATTAATACGATCGGATACGTTGCTCTTACTGATGTTTTCTGATGCTTTCGCAAGCATATCTTCCGAACGATCGAATACAACAAGTTTCCCTTTCAAAACCTCACTTAGTTTTATTGCCCACCTTCCCGTACCCCCACCAGCATCCATGGTAAGCGATGAATCTTTACAATACGGCGCAATTTCGCGTCTGACTATCTCAGTTATAATTTCGTCTGACAGTCGCCAAAAGGCACTAATGTCAGCAGCTTTATCAACGGTTTTTGCATATGAATTAAAAAATGAATCGAAAATTTCTTTTTGCACAATTATGGTAGTGTCTTAATATTTTTAAGCCGTGGATAATGAATGACGTCTTTAATATCAGAATATCCAAGTGCCCAAGCGATAAATCTTTCTATCCCCAATCCGAAACCAGATGTTGTTTTATAGCTCGGTTGTTTACGAAGATTGCTGTACCACTCATAAGGCCCTCCATCGACTTTTTGTCTTTTGAGAGATTCGGTAATTTCTTCAGAGTTATCCTGTCGTTGTCCAGAGCCCACAATTTCTCCGCCAAAACCACCTTCGACAATTGGTGCAAATAACAAGTCTGCATTTATAGCAGAGTTTGCGTTTCCAGGATTTGGTTTTTGATAAAAGGCAACAGTGTCTCGGTCGTAGTTACAGAGCCACATCGGCAAACCATCTCCCATCGCTCGGACAAGTGCAACCTCGCCATTATTGGTAATGTTTCTTCCAAAGTCACTTACCGAATAGAATGAAGAATTTTCTTGCAGCCACGGATATACTTCGTCGAAAGTCTTTTTATTGAAACTCTTAGCATTGATAATACTTTGCAGTGCCTGTTCTGTTCTTGAGAAATCAATGCTCATGAGTTCTATGATTGGTGCGAGTGCCATAAATGTCCTAGCAAGTGCCCGCACATAACCCTCGACATACGGTAATAATTCACTGAGTGTTCCAACAATTTCTGCTTCGCAGTGAAAAAATTGGTTCAAGTGTCGTGCATCAGGATTCTCACCTCGCATTGATGGTAAATAACAGTATGCTTTATCGAGATGAAACATGAGCGGCTCAAAACCAAATTGCGACGAGTCAGTGAGGTTAGTGTGGTATTTACCAAATTGGATACTTATCACTTCAGAATCAGATCCTGGACCCATTGGAGATGAAGCACTTGGTGTCAACATGAAAAGATCTACATTAAATGCACCAATTTCTGACCAGTATGTATCACTCGTCAATTTTACATAATGGCGCACAATTACTAGTGCAGCAAAATACTTATCTCTTATCATATTTCCAACATAGTTCTCTGCATTATATAGCGGCGGACGCAAACTATTTTTACCAATTGTTTTCACAAACTCGCTTGCATCATTCCCTGCATTTTTTAAGATATTTTCAAAAACCAAATTTTTCATAATTATTTTTGCTATTTTGGAAAAACGATCTTGAGAAACACCGAGCTTTTTTCGGTATTCTTGTTCTGCCCTTAAATGTATTATTTCTTTGATTTAGGCCTCAAGAGATACTTAAGCATCTCTTTCTCAATCTCAACAGGTAGCTTTATCCTTACTATTTTGTGTATACCACTCTTAGGAAAAGAGTTCACAGACCGAAAGGAACCCTCATCCACATTCTGAGGATAGAAATAATCTGCTGCAATAGAAATCTGTTTATCATCTTCCCCCACGATAAGACCAGCTGAAATCGCATATCCGATTCCTTTGTTCTTCCATTCTTTCTCACTCAATTGGACATTGCCGTGAGTCCAAGAGTCTTCCCAATGGATTATGGCGATCTCTTTATCGTTTTTCTGAATATTTTTCTTCATTATTTATAGAATGATTGAACTCTCAGAGAGAATATGATTGAGCTATTATTCTTTCTACCAAATAGAAAATGACTGGTCAAACTCGAAGTTATCATATAAAAGTGGGCTTCATTTATGTTAATTGAAGCCAGATTATTAATGCTTTTTAATATCTTGTCGACTAACTTTCTAATCTCTATCATGCTGAATAAAAATGTTTTGTAAAAAGCGCCATGAAAAACATCGTGGCGCTCTCTGCTTGAAAAACTATTTTCGAGTAAAGAAACTATCTAATTGATCGCGAATTCCCTTTTCCCCTTTACCAGGAGTTTTGAAGAAAACTTCGTCACACCCAGCCTCTTTTAACAAAGCTATCACGCCCCGATCCCCTGTATTCCCCCAAATTGGGCCTTTGTAGCTTTCTCTTATCCTAGTGATAAGGGAAGCCGTGTTTTGTTCCTTCTCCCCCAAATGGCCGTCCATTACAATGGCTGCGACATCTGGGTTCAAAAAAAGCATTCTCTCTGCTTCTTCCGAGGTATAGGCGTTCAGTATTTCGCCTCCCAGAATCCCGATAAAGTCAATAAAAAATTTCTGGGAATATTCGTCGTCGTCAATAACTAGTATCTTCACGATTTACCTCCTTTTTCTAATGGGTACTGAAATACTAAACTATATAATAAAAACGGAGAAAAGTCAATAGTAGTAAGTGGACCTGGGCGGAATCGAACCGCCATTACTACAATGCGAATGTAGTGTTGTGCCGTTGAACCACAGGCCCTTATTTTTTCCTTGATATTCTGGCCACTTTCACGTATTTTGAGGCCCTGGTTATCAGGTAAATGACCAAAATTTCCAAGGTTATAGTGCAAGAAGACACGATGGCAGAGTCGCATCCTCCCTGCGCCTGATCGGTAAAATACTGCTTGCTGGCAAAGCTGACGACATAGAGAAAGGTCGTGAACATAATCCAGGCATATACGAAAAGTTCTCCCTGCCTTTCTACCTTCTCTTCTCCCAGCCACCTGATCAGTTCCTTGTGCAAAGAATAGATAATTAACAATCCCAAATAAAAAAGGGGTATCCTGGTTGAAGGAAAGGCACACCTGCTGAAGAATTCAGTGGCCAGCATCACCATAGTCAATATGGTTAATGCGGCGGAAACCAAATAGAGGTTTTTATTTATTCTGAACTCTCCTGCTCTAAACGATCTTATTGTGTTTTTAATGGCCATAATCTTTCTGTCGGGGTGCCGAGATTCGAACTCGGGCTAAATCCTCCCGAAGGACTCGTGCTACCACTGCACTACACCCCGCCTACACCACCCAGTATTTCTTCTTAGTCATCTCGTCCTTTTTCATCTCTAACCCTTCCTTCTGTTTTTTAGCCCTTTGGGCTAATTTTGCAAGCTCTGACTCGGAAAGCTTCCCCAATTTTAAAATTTCCTTATATAGATATATCTTATTATTTTTTTTAGGTTCTGACAAAACCTCGTCCAATAATATCTCTAAAATCTGCCCTATTTTCCTGCCGGGCTCAATTTTCAAATCCTTTATCACGTCATTCCCGGAAACCTTGAGCATCTTGGCTGAAATAGGATCCTGAGACACTTTGTCTATTAGATATCTAAAATGCCTTAACTTATAAGGTTCAGCTTTCGGAACTCCGGATCCGATTCTGTCTGACATCCTCACCTGCAATAATTCATCCATGTTCTCCGGCCCCACCTGTTTCACCAATCTTCTGACGGAACTCTCGGTCACTTCTCCGACATTATAATAAAAGAGGTGATATCTCACCAGAAGGACTATTTTCTCCGCATCCTTCTTTGAAAATTTCAATCTGTCCAATATTCCTGAAGCCATCCTAGCTCCGATTATCTCATGGCCGTAGAAAGTGGAATCTTTCCCTTCTCCTCTTTTTGACCTGGGCTTTCCTATATCATGCAGTAAAGCGGCAACTCTGACATACATGTTAAAGCCTTGCTTTGCTGCATATTCTAAAGACTTTAGGCTGTGCTCATAGCATTCATATATATGATGTTTGTTCTGCCCTACTCTGTATCCTTCTTCAAGCTCGGGGATTATATTCTTTAAAAGACCCAGCTCTCTCAGCATTTCCACCCCTTCCGCCGCTCTTTCTGACATTATCATTTTCAAGAACTCATCCCTTATCCTTTCCTTGGATATCTCTTTTAAAGAAGCTGCATTAGCTTTTATTGCTTTTGCGGTTTCCTCTTCTATACTCCAACCCTTGCCCAAAACGGATACGAATCTTACCGCCCTCATCATCCTCAAGGCATCTTCGGCAAATCTTTCCTTGGGGTTTCCCACCGCTCTTATTATTTTTTTCTTTAAATCTTCCTGGCCGGAAAAAGGATCTACAATTTCCTTTTTGGAATTTAAGGCTATTGCATTTATGGTAAAGTCCCTTCTGGCTAGATCCTCTCTGAGATTCTTGGCCGCCCTTACTTCATCCGGGTGCCTCTTATCGGTATATTTCGCTTCCTGCCTGTAGGTTGTCACCTCTATCTCTTTCAAAGATTCTTTTCTACTTTTGGTCAAAACCGTAACGGTCAAAAACTTATTCTCATAAAAGCTCTCCGGGAATATTTTTTTGATTTCCTGCGGATTGGCGGAAGTAGCCACGTCCCAGTCTTTAGGCTCCTCTCCTCTCAAAATATCCCTGACGCAGCCTCCGACGACAAAAGCTTCAAACTTCTTCTTTTCAAGAGTTTCTATCACCAGTTTTACCTCTTTTGGGATGGTCATTCCCTAATCTTATCTTGAAAACTTGTTTTTTTCAATTAACGTGATATACTCTATAAATGTTCGAGCCCCTGTAGCTCAATGGATAGAGTACTGGTCTTCGGAACCAGGGGTGAGGGTTCGACTCCTTCCAGGGGCACCGGGAAAGGACGGAACAGTAATAAACTTATTAGGGGCCCCTATAGCTCAATGGCAGAGCAGATCCCCCTTAAGGATAAGGTTGCAGGTTCAAGTCCTGCTGGGGGCACAAAGAAAAAAATATTATGTTAAACACAGAAGAAAAATCAAAGTTGATAGGAAAATACAAACTTCATGAATCTGACACGGGATCCCCTGAAGTTCAGGTTGCCTTATTGTCGGACGAAATAAAGAAACTGCTTTCCCATCTTAAAAAGAATCCGAAAGACGTCCATTCAAAAAGAGGGCTGTTGAAGATGGTTTCCAAAAGAAAGAGTCTTTTGAACTTCTTGAAGAAAGACGACACCAGAAGATACAACAGCCTTATCAAAAAAGTAGGGCTAAAGAAGTAATATGGAAGTAAAACATTTGGGCCAAAGAGTGGCCGTCTTCTTAGACGTACAAAATCTCTATCATTCTGCTAAGAATCTTTACCAGGCCAGAGTAAATTTCGGATCCATTTTAAAGTCTGCCGTGGCAGGAAGAACCTTGATTCGGGCTTTCGGATACGTGGTAAAGACTAAAACCGGGGAAGAAAGAGCTTTTTTTGACGCTCTGATAAAATTAGGGATTGAAACTAGGGTCAGGGATTTGCAGGAATTCTTCGGCGGGATGAAAAAGGCAGACTGGGATGTGGGGCTGACCGTAGATGCGATCCGCATATCTCCCAGCGTGGACGTGGTGGTACTGGGGTCCGGAGACGGGGATTTCATCCAGTTGGTGGAATATCTGCAGAACCAGGGAAAAAGAGTGGAAGTGATTGCTTTCGGGAAATCTTCTTCCGCAAAATTAAAAGAAGTCGCGGATGAATTCATAGACTTATGCGAACATCCGGTTAAATACTTACTAAAAAGATGAAAAAAGAAATATTCAAAACAGACATCGGAGGAAAAGAGCTCAAGGTAGAAATAAACGACCTGGCGGAACAAGCTTCCGGCAGCGTTTTAGTTCAGTACGGCGATACGACGGTTATGGCCAACGTGACAGCCGCAAAGACAGGAAGGGACGGAGTTGATTTCTTTCCTTTGACCGTAGAGTACGAAGAAAAATTCTACGCTGCAGGAAAAATATTGGGTTCCAGATTCTTAAGAAGGGAAACCAAGCCTTCGGACGAAGCGATATTAACGGCTAGGTTCATAGACAGGGCGATAAGGCCTTGCTTCCCGGAAGGATACAAGAACGAAGTCCAGGTAATCGTAACCTGCCTGTCTTGGGACGAAGAAAACGATCCGGATGTAATAGGATTAATCGCCGCTTCCCTGGCTTTGGCAATATCAGATATTCCTTGGAAAGGACCTGTGGCTGCTTTGAGGCTGGGAAGGAACAAAGACAATGAATTTGTGGTAAACCCCACCTACCCCCAGAGAACCGAAATGAATTTTGAGCTGACCGTAGCCGGCTTGGAATCAGAATTCGCAAAGTTCCTAGGAAACGAAGCAAAGGATAATATTTTGATAAACATGATGGAGGCAGAAGGGATGGAGGTTGAAGAAACGGTATTTGCAGAAGCTGTTGAGATGACAAAGCCCCATCTAGAAAAGATACTGAATTTTCAAAAAGACATAGCAAAGAAAGTCGGAAAAGAAAAAATGGAGTTTGCGGCGAAAGAACCTGACGCGGAATTGGAAAGCGCCATAAAAGACTTCCTCGGGAACAAGCTGGAAACAGCCCTTTTCAAGGAAGACAAAGACAGAATGACAGGAGTCAATGACCTAAAGAAAGAACTGGTAAAGCATCTGCAAGAAAAGTATCCGGACAAGGACATCTCGTCTTGCGTGGAAGAATTCTTTGAAAAGGAACTGAATGATTTGGTACACAAGAACATCCTGGAAAAAGAAAGGAGAGTGGACGGAAGGAAGATTGACGAATTGAGGAGCCTAGAAACTCAAGTTGGGATACTCCCCAGAACCCACGGATCGGGCCTGTTTATGAGAGGCCAGACAAAAGCTTTGTCCATTTTGACTTTAGGAGCCCCGGGAGACGTAAAGCTCATGGAAGGCATGGAAATAAGAGGGAAAAAGAGGTTTATGCATCATTACAACTTCCCTCCCTACTGTTCTGGCGAAGTTAAACCCTTAAGAGGGCCCGGAAGGAGAGAAATAGGCCACGGAATGCTGGCAGAAAAAGCCATATTCCCCATGATACCCAATGCGGAGGATTTTCCTTACACAATAAGGATAGTAACTGAAATATTGTCTTCCAACGGATCAACGTCCCAGGCTTCAATATCAAGCTCCGTTTTGGCTTTAATGGATGCCGGAGTCCCTATTAAAAAGCCTGTGGCAGGTATTGCCATGGGGTTAATGTCTGATTACAAAGGCGCCTGGAAGACCGTGACGGACATCCAGGGACCGGAAGACCACCACGGAGACATGGACTTTAAGATTGCCGGGACAAAAGACGGAATCACCGCCGTCCAGATGGACGTAAAAATCGAGGGAATAGGAAAAGAAGTGGTTAAGAAAGCTCTGGAGGAGGCGAAGACAGCCAGAATTAAGATTCTGGCCGAGATGGCGAAATCCATTGAGAAACCCAGAGAGAATCTTTCCCCTTATGCCCCGAGAATCATCGTCCTCCAGATTAATCCTGATAAAATAAGAGAAGTGATAGGTCCGGGAGGAAAAGTGATAAATGAGATTATAGACGAATGCGGCGTTTTAATAGACATCGAGGATTCCGGAAAGATATTCGTTACCGCCGAGAAGGAATCGGCTGGAAAGAGAGCTGCCGATTGGATAAACAACCTGACAAGGGAGGTGAAAGTCGGTGAATTGTTTGAAGGAAAAGTAAAGAGGATCTTGGACTTTGGAGCTTTCGTGGAAATACTCCCGGGTCAAGAAGGATTGGTCCACATATCCCAGCTGGCAAACTATCACGTCAATAAAGTTGAAGATATAGTCAAGATAGGAGACATAATTCCTGTTAAGGTCATCTCTATAGACGAACAGGGGAGAATAAATCTGTCACACAAAGAAGCTAAAAAAGAGTAAATTAAATTATGGAGGGAAACGAAAATATAAATCAAAATCCGGAAGTTCCAAAGGTTTATCCGGAAAGGCCTACTCCCCCGCCCGCTCCCGTGGAAGAAAAAAAGGAACTCCTGTCCAGGGAGGAAGTGGTGACAATGGCGAAAGATCTTTCAAGGGCAAGGGAGAAAGAAGCGCTGAAAGAAAAGGAAAGGCTCTTGAAATTAAGCTCTGGGCCGAAAGAAGACAAAAAGATAGAAGAAAGGGAGGAAAAGAGAGTAAAAGAAGCATTAAAGAATGAGACGCTGACTCCCAAGGATTTTAAGAAGCCTTCTTCTTTCCAGAAAATAGCTGTGAGAATGATTGCCGTGCTTGTCCTGATTTTAGCCGCAGGATTCATTTACTGGTTTTTTGGAATAAGACTGACCGAGGAACCGCCCGAAATAGTAGAGCAGGAAGAAGTCATCCAGGAAGAAATCCCAGAAAGCGAACCGGAATTGGTTATCGTCCAGAACCCGGCAGATTGGGGGTATGAAATTCCGGATGAACCGAGAACGATAGACACCATTGTCATCTTCTCGGTGTATAACGACGTGGAGGAAGACTATTATAATGTAGAAAGCATCCTGGCTACTTTTAAAAAGAACGGGGCGGTTCCCCATTATATAATTTCCAGGACTGGCGAAATATTCCAACTGGCCCAGGACGAAGCCATTGCCTACCATTCAGGGAATTCCCAAATGCCGGACGGAACAAGGAAAAGAGAAATGAACCTCTATTCTTTGGGGATAGCTATGATTTATAATGAGAATGAATCTCCGAACGAATTGCAGTTCCAACAGCTCAAACTCCTAGTTTCATCTTTAATAGAGAAGTACCAGATTCCAATCGAAAACATCTTTACGCGCCAGGAAATCTCCCTCTCGGGATCGGTCACCTGGAATTTCGATAAAGAAGCATTTATTAATTCATTAAACCAATAAACATGGACAAAAAACTCCAGGGAGAGCTTAAAGCAAAACTCGAATCCGAAAAGACGGAAATAGAAAACAATTTAAAGACTTTTGCCGAAAAAGACCAGAATCTGGAAGGAGACTGGGACACCAAGTTCCCCAACCTGGGAACCGGGGAGACTGGGAGCGACGCCCTGGAAAAGGGAGCCGACCAGGTCCAGGAATACGGAAACATGCTTCCTGTGGAACACAGCCTGGAAAATAGGCTTAAGGACATAAACAACGCTTTAGAGAAGATTGAAAAAGGAACCTACGGGAAATGCGAGAACTGCAAGGCTGACATTCCAGAAGACCGTTTAAAAGTATTCCCTGCCGCAAGATTTTGTATGAAGTGCGAAAGGAAACAATCTTAAAATAAAAGAGCCTTCGCCTTGAAGGCTTTTTAGCTGAGAAACAGTATACAACTCTTAGAACATCTTTCCCTTTTTTAAGTCCTAAAATAAAAAATCCGCCCAATAAGCGGCTTTTGTTCTTTGCAGTACTTCTAGTAAGCGAAGGTGTTCTTAGCTCCCGATACTCCGAAATGCAAATGGCATCCTGTAGAGTTGCCTGCTCCCGCCGTACCCGGCTTTCCTCCCATTAGGGCTATGGCCTGGCCTTGGGAAACCGTATCTCCGGCGCTAACCAAGGATGCTGAAACGTGCCCGTAATAGGTCACAACTCCGTTGGAATGCAATATTGTAATGTGGTTTCCGTATCCGTTCAAGGCGTACCTGGAAGTGGAATTGGTCAAGTTCACTTTCAAGACCTCTCCTGATGCGGCTGCGTATATTACTTCGCCGCATTTCCCGTTGCTAAAGTCTACGGCGTTATAGAAATGAAGCCCCTGGGTCATCTTGCATCCTCCGGCTACCGGACAAATAAAATAACTTCCTGCCAGAATCGTGCTTGCCGGGGCTGAGGCGTAAGAAGAAACGGGTTTAGTTCCGTTTGGAATTATCAATATATCCCCTACATATATGCTTCCTCCTGCTGAAATATTGTTAAAAGCCATTATTTCGTCCGCTTTCCCCTTGTATTTCTTGGCAACCTCCGAAACCGTATCTCCCGCCTTTACGTAGTGCAATATGCCCGATACCGGCAAAATGACCAGCTTCTGGCCCGGCTGTATCGTAGACCTGCTGTCCAAGGAATTTGCCCACAAAAGGGTGTTTAAAGAAATGCCGAACTTGGAAGATATGGAAGACAGGGTATCCCCCTCTCCAACCGTATATTCCGTGATCATCTGCTGGGTCTCGTCGTAATCGTACCCCTCTATCAGGGCTCCGAGTATCTGAGGGGAGAAGGAAGCGGGCGAAACAGACGCCTTAAGGCTACTTTCCTCTATAAACAGGTATTCCGGAGTGTCAGGGTAGGAATTCTTAAGTAAAATCCCGGCAAAAGGACTCTCCTCTGTAGCGTCTCCTACTGCATTTGCCAGGGAAGCTAAAGAAAAATCCCCTTTATTGTACAGGGAATCTGATAGCGGACCCGAGGCTAGGGACACAAAAACAAGCAAAACTGCGGAAACGGCCCCTAAACAAATAAAGGGATCTTTTAGGGACCCTCTTATCTTCTTCTTATTTCTCTGGAATTTCTTCTTTAAGCCCAAAAAGGGTTGCAAGTAGCTTTCCATAATAACTGTTTTGATTATACCCTAGGCAAAAACCCAGTCAATACCCTATTTTAACACCCTCTCTTTCGTGCTAAAATAGGTAAAACATGTCTTATTTGAAGGAAGAACTAAAGTCTCTGCTTAAAAACCAAGGAATTCTGCCGTCCAAAGGCCTGGGGCAGAACTTTTTAGTTGACCAAGCGGCCGTAAGAAGCATGGTTTCAGCCGTAGGGGCCCGAAAAACCGACACCGTCGTGGAAGTAGGCCCCGGGCCGGGGGTTTTAACCGGAGAACTGCTGAAGTCGGCCAAAAAGGTGATAGCCGTGGAAAAAGACCCCAAAATGGCCAGGATTTTGGAACAGAAGCATGGAAACTCGGAAAATCTGGAAATTGTTAACGCCGACATCTTAAAATGGATTTTTAAAGACAAGGATTACATCTTGGCCGGGAATATCCCCTTTTATCTCACCGCTCCTGTTATAAGAAAGTTTCTGGAAGCCGAAAACCAGCCCAAAGAGATAATCTTTATAATCCAGAAAGAAGTGGCCCAAAGGATCTGCGCAAGACCTCCCAGAATGAGCCTTTTGGCCGTTTCCGTCCAGGCGTACGCCCAAGCCAAGATAATTTCTTATATTAAGAAGGACTCCTTCTGGCCGAGGCCCAAAATAGACTCTGCAATCATCAGAATAACTCCGAAAGCCACTGTAATTCCCGACGATTTCTTTTCGATTGTGAAGGCTGGATTCTCCCAGCCGAGAAAACAATTAGCGAACAATCTTTCTAAAAAATTAAAAATAGAAAAGAAAGAAGCGGCGGAATGGCTGTTGGAGAATAATATCCAGCCGAACCAGCGGGCGGAAACCTTGGCCGTCGAAGATTGGCTGAAGCTATCCAGACATACGCATTAAAGAATTATTGTAAAAGAATCTCTGACAAGATAGAATGAATCAATAATTTGATCGAGATTAGACATCACAATGTTTAAAATAAAATTTACTAAGAAAACAATTCTTCTCTTAACAGTTTTTATTGTTTTGTCAGCTATTGTTTTTGATTGGAACTCTGGCCAAGTTTCTGCCGCAACGGAAAAGTGCGAACCTGGACCATGGACATGCTCGCATAGTTATTCAGACCCATACCGATGCGATGAATTCGATGTCTATCGCTGTACCAATAACTCTTGCGGAAACGAAGGCGGAGCCATAGAGCAGGGACAAAAGTTTTTCATGTGCGTGACACATTCCTGGGCTTGTTCTAATGAATGTTACAGCCGTGACTACTCCAACACCTATCATGTTTCAGGCCCGTACGACCCCGACTCGATTGAACCGTATGATGGAGAGGTGCCAGATTACCATATCTGCCCCACTCAATACAACAATTGGAATAAAGATGTCCCGATAACTGAATGTCGGGGGATGTGCTATCCCGCACCAATCCCCAATCCCCTGGATGACCCGTCTCTTGAGCCCAAGAACCAACTAGATGAAACGGGCTACAAGCTTCCCGTCAATTTCGGATGGGATGACCTTACAGAAATAGTTTCCGAACCGGAAAATTACTGCACCGTAGGTTCTTATCAATTCTATATTGCCACAACCACCAGCGACAACGCCAGTGGCACTACCAAAATAGTTTCAGGAAATCAGCTTCAGGAAATCACAGATTCTGCCTATAAACTTCAGTGTGAATTGGAAACCGGAAAAGAACATCAATGGAAAGTTAAAGGATGTCTTGATGCCGACGGAGTGGACTGCGGAGAATGGAGCGAACTACAAAACATGACGACCAGCTACTCTCCAGAGCTCTATTCCCCTTTTGATCCTGACTGGGGCGGGGATGAGGCAGGACATCCGACTCAGGAAGAAATTTCCAGCTTAAAATGGTGTGAGATGGAAGATACTGAATATTACCAGGAAAAGTACTTTGACGGGAAAACTTATTACAAACCCCTTTCATTCAAAGTCTTGGTTTATTATTCCGAAACAGATGAATGCCATGATCAACTCTACAAATTCGGAGAGTGCCAGCCAAAACTGTTAACGGCTCCTCAAATTCCGGTACCGAGGGAGGGATTGCCTCCGAACGAATTGGTGGATAATGGGTATTTCTTTACCAAAAACACTGTCTATGCTTGGAAAGTGGCAGCCTGCATAGACAAGGATGGCCATGACTGTACCGAATACAGCCCCTTATGGAGATTCAATACTGGCTCTTGGGATCTTGGGACCGTACTGTCATCTCCTCCAGATGACACCATCGTTCCTGTAGGGCTTCCCGTATCTTTAGGCTGGTCAAGCCCGGGATCCAATTCTTTTAAATACAAAGTCACTGGCCTAACTTCTGGGACGACAAATAATTTGAATATTTCTCTGGATTATCCGCAACTCTCCCTAAACACTGTATATGAATGGTCTATTCAGGCATGTTCAGACTATGAGACAAAAGAGTGCGAGGGATCATGGGGCGGACCCTGGCGTTTTAGAACAACTGGAAAGGCCCCTGAGCTTAATTCTTTCTTGGGGGATGAAAGCATCCCTGTTACATTCTCTTGGCAGGAAGTAGGAGGAGCCAAATCCTATATTCTGCACGTTTTCGGGCAAGGATTAGATAAAGAAATAAAAACAAAAGGAACATCTGCCGCTTTAGGTTATCCTGACTTAAAACAGGAATTAAGTTATTCTTGGAGGGTAAGAACCTGCGCAGACGAAGAAGGAAATATTTGCGGGGAATATAGCGGTTCCAAGCCATTAACTACCTTAAGAATGTCTGGGCCCAGAAACACATATCCTGAGAACGAAGGAAAAATATATACAGAACAAAGAACTCATGTCGTGCGTTGGAGCAAGGTGCGGGGAGGAGATTATTATCAATATCAAGTTTCTTATGTAAACCCATCTGCGGAAGAGGAGAATGAGGAATGTTATCCAAAAGCTATTATCCCCGAGACTATAACAGACCAAGATGGCAGCACTCTATTAAACTTGAAGTGTCTGGGAGATTATGAATGGAAAGTAAGGGCCTGTATAGATGAAAATTGCCAAGAAGCTGGGGATTGGAGTGATACTTATAAATTCTCTTTAATAATGGGGGAAAATCCGGAGAGAGAAAGCGGCCTGGTGCCCTGCGGCAGAACGCAGGACAATATAGACACCAGCTGGGACGAGAGGGATGCCTGCCAATTCAAACATATATTCCTTTTGATCAGAAACATTATAGACTTCATCTTATGGCAATTCGCTCCCCTAATGTTAGGTATTCTGGTTCTGGGAACCGGGCTAATGTTCTTCTTTTCAATCAGATTCCAAGAGCCTTTGTTCTTGGCTAAAATGAAGGCTGTCTGGAGATCGGCTGGAATAGGATACGGAATATTATTCCTTTCCTGGACTATTTTAAACTTATTTTTAATGCTCATCGGATTCGACATAGGCGTATTCGGCGAGTGGTGGAAATTCTGAACATGCCTAACAAATACTACATTATTATATTATTGTTCTTAATCGCCTCCCTCTCTGTTATTTGTTATTGGAGATTCAGCGATATGTCAAAGGCTTCCCTAAATATGATTAGTCTTCCAGAAATTGAAGTAAGTTCAGGCTTTGACGGCTATATACTCCAGGAGAAAGAAGGGGCATTAGAATGGAGTTCTCCTGACGGAAAAATAAAATTGCAATATTCTAACAATTGGATGGATATAACTCAGATAGCAGAATCTTCCGCGAAAGAAGCTGGCATATCTTTTCCTGATTCTGAAGTCCTTTTGCTCGCCCAACGGTTGGATATACAATCCCAAGGAGTGGCTTTCTTGATAGTTCTCAAGTTCAGCAACAAGGAAACCTTGGAATCAATCTTAGTAAAAATAGAAAAAGAGGCTTTAGAAAACAACGGGGAAGCAATTACGAATATCGTGAGTTCTGATGAAAGCTACGCGGTTTTAGAGACAACTTCGGAATATCCCGAAGTCGCAACGTCTTACAGTAAATCCGAAGTTCTGTTCGGCAAAGATAAAACTTATATGGTGACATTCTCCGTTCCAACGAAAGATGGCGGTCTTTATACCCAAGAGATAGAAGAAATCTTCAATTCAATCATTTTCCAAGACTATTGACAAAACGATAAAAAGGTGGTATATTTGAGCCAGAAAGTTTTTCTCAAAGGAGGGAAAAATGTTTAAAAAAGTTGCGACAATTGCAGCATTAATATTGATGATCTTCGCCGCCGCTTCCTGCGGGAAGGCAGCTGGAGCTAATGTCGATATTTATAATGTCGACGTGGCTCAATTCAGGACCTTTTTGATGGAGGAAAGATATGAAAGCGGAGACGTGGTGGTGGTCACTGGCACAGTAATCTCCAACAAGTTAGACAGGCCATCTATGGCCGAAGGTCTAAGCTACCGCATCAAACTGGAGTCTGATAGAAAGTTCCTCTCTTTCTGGTCTGAGACCTCCTATTCCAAAGAACTGGGGAAATTCGGAGGTGTTAAGAACCTGAAGGCGGGGCAAAAAGTCTCCCTCCAGGTAAAGATACGGGATTCAAGATTCATTCTGTCTGACTTCGAGTATTCAGGAGACACGACTGAATTAGGAGACGCTAAGGTGGTAAAAATCTTCGATTAATGCTGCAAAAGGGCTTTTCATAAAAGAAAGGCCCTTTGCATTTTAGATAGTATTTCTTTTTTCTATTTGCCTATTGTGGTATACTATAATAATTTCAAAATGCTATAATATTATAATAATTATTATGGTGAATAAGTTAAAGTTTCTGTTCTTATCTCTCTCTGTTATAATCGGGTGCTTTCTTTATGAGGAAGCTCTCGCGTCCATAGAGATTGATGTTCCCTCCAATGCTTCGCTGAATCAACCCGTGGAGATCTCTGCGACTGCAAACCTCGGACAAGATGAAAACGGAGAGGATATAACGATAAATAGACTAATAATCACAATCAGAGTCGGCTCCGATGTTTTTTACTCTAACGATAAATTATTCTGTTCTCCCGACATTATAACTTGTTCTAAAGATGTTACGGTCACCCCGACAGAAGAAGGTGTTTATCTGGGAGAAGTAACGGCAGTGCCCTTTAATATGGCTATACTTTCCCAGAAAGAAACCTTCTCTTTTACGGTGGGATCGGGCTCTCCCCCCCCGTCTGATGAAGAGGGGGCTCCCGATATAACAAACATAGAACCGAGCACTATTTCCAGAGGAAGGACCTTTACTATAACAGGGGAAAATCTTTGTTACCAAAAAGTTTTTGACTTGGGGGTTATTGTTATTCTAAGCCAAGAAGGGAAAACGGAAACCATAAATAAAAGTTATCTTTCTAACGACGAATGCACTGAAGTCTTAGTTATTTGTCCAGAAGATCTCTCCCTTGAAGAAGGACTTGTTGATGTTTCTGTCCTAAATAAAATCGGAGCGAGCAGCCCCGTAAGCATCCTTTTATCCGGAGAACCGCCCCCAGACCCTTCTGAGGTTAATGTTTATAGCAAAGCAGATCTGCTGTTAGAGTGGCCCGATTCTCCCGGAGGGACTTCCCTAGAAGATGACAGTTCTCTCCCAGAACTTATACAATATATCTATGAATGGGGGATAAGCTTAGGGGGCCTTGCTGTCTTTGTATCTTTGATCGTTGCGGGCATCCAATATATAAGTTCTTTTGGAGATCCGGTTTCTATGAAGAATGCGATGGAAAGAATCAGGTCAGCCTTTATAGGATTAGTAGTGTTGTTATCTTCTTGGCTAGTCTTAAACACTATTAATCCAGATTTAACCACTTTTTATGCGATAAACGAAAGCGTTTCTAGTTCAAATTTGGGATCTTGCGGCACGGATGATTCCAAATGCAGAGAAGGAGAAGTTTGTTATAAAGGGTTCTGCACTACAGATTTTGAGAAATTATCCGGAACTTCTTGCGACTCCGTTTTAATTCAAGGAACGGGAGATTACAGCGAGGAGGAGGGGTGCCAAAATATAACAACTATTGAAGAAAATCGATCTATAACTTTTATTGCGCGTCCTGAACTGTATGTGGAACATGAAGACGAAAGCGAAGATATGGGATGTCTAGGATATATTGAACTATATCCTGACAACGGCTGTAACGGAGACAAACAAACAATGATTTTTAACGGACGAAGTAATATATATAAAAGCACTACGGCCGACAGAATTAGATCCGTAAAATTTGTTGGATTCGAAGATCAATCTTTCTAATATGGATACTTTAAACAAAATTTTATCAAACCAGAAGAATTTAAAATATTCTCTTTTGGGCCTTATAATTCTTTCTCTCTTTGCCCCGTCATCCGCCCACGCCCTCTTTGGAGTTGGAGACTTTGGCCTTTTTGATGTTTTTACTAGTATTCTAGACGGACTCGGCGAGAGGACTGGACCCATGTTCGCCTCAATCTTAACTATTTTTATCTTTTATCTTGGCGGACTGTTTGCATTATTAACTTCCACGAATTTATTGGAGAGTTTTGTGGCCCAACAAGGCCAATGGATGCAGAACTTGGGGCCTATGACTGAAGCTGGCTGGAATTTTACCGTAGGATTGTCCAATATGCTTTTAATATTGATCTTTATAGTGATCGCTTTCGGTTTTATCTTAAAGATAGAAAAAATCCAGGCGAAAAAAGCTCTTCCAAGACTTATCATGGTTGCCGTATTGCTCAACTTCAGCTGGGTCTTCGTGAAAATGCTAGTAGACATTTCTCATGTTATTTATAATACCGTCCTGCCGGGCCAATCGTTGTTCTGGTCCGCAATGGACGTATTTTTCACTTCATCGGGTGTATTTGTGTCTAATTTCGTTATTTGGGGCGCAACTCAGGCGGCAGCTTGGGCGGTCCCAATAGGCAATTCCTTCCTCCAAACCGTTTTTGCCATAACATTCTCCGCTGTTTTTCTGCCTAATATTGTTACTTGGGCCCTCCAAGCGTTCTTCTTCTATGCTCTTTCTCTCATGTTCTTTACCTTTGCGTTCCTCTTCGCAGCAAGAGTTTTCATAATTCAGATACTTGCGATTTTATCCCCTCTAGCATTTTTATCTTTAATTCTTGACCAAACGAAGAGCTTCTGGAAACAATGGTTTAATACATTGTTAGAATGGCTCTTGCTGGGAATTTACTTCTTATTCTTTCTTAACTTAGGATTTGGAGCTCTTGGAGTCTTGGCTCCGAAAGAATTAGCTTCTTATAATATCCCGGGAATAATGTTCGGCAATATCACGGGAACTTTAGTTTATTACTTTGCCATTTTCATCTACATGGCGGTCTTGCTCTGGGTAGGGAAAACATTCATTCCTAAATCTGCTGATGCCCTTATTAAATTCGCCACCGGCATGGCGGGCACTGTTGCCAAAACTGGTCTTGGCCCATTGGGCCGAGGATTAAGAGGAGAGCTGGAGAATGCGGCGAATAAGCAGAAAGCTTTTGAGAAAAGACGGGAAGCCGGACTGCCTATAGAAAGAACTGGGGGTCTTTGGATGGGGGAAGAAAGGACTGCTGGAATAGCAAAGTGGTTCAGAAAACGAACCGAACAAGGCTTCAGGCTAGCAGGCACATCTTTAGACCAAAGGAATATTTCCAAAACAAAGAAGGCAGAAGAAGAAGTCAAAAAGATACATGATCCGGGAATGTTAAGAGATAAGATAAAGAATGCCTTGGATTCTGGAGATATGAACAGGGCCTTGGGGTTGGTGACCGCCGGAATTACGGCCGGGAAGGGATTCAAAAAAATACTACAGGGAGAAGGATCTTTGAGGGAAAACGATATTCTTTCTTTAGGATCTTTTGCCCAGTCAATCAATAGGAAGGACTTAGCGGAAACTCTGGGTAGAGGGTATGGAGGGTACGATAATATCATCAAGGACGATACAACCTTAGGCAAGATGATTGGGATGAAAAACGATGATAAGACTAAATGGAAATCAGCAATGGCTTACCTCTTCCATGAAAGCAAGGATAATGATTTAAAACAGTTTAAAGAAGGCGCCTGGAAAGATAGTGAGAAGAAGGTTTTCAGAGAGGATGTCGCAAGGGTTCTTAAGGGGAATCAAATTGGGAAATTGGCTACTGAGTTTGACTCGTTTGCCGATGATTACAATAAGTTCACACACGACGGAATTCATGACGCTGATTGGTTTATTGAAAATGGCCGCTCTGATACGGCTTTATGGCTTTCGTCCACTCCGGCCCAAGCCATAGAGACAGGGTTATTGCCAGTTCTTAGAGGAGAAAATAAAGATACTTTTAAAAATAAAATGGATAGGCAAAGGAGAAAAGCTCAAACTGTTCAAGGGCAAGAGAAACCAAACACAGAGCCTGAGCAAACTGTCGTTAAGAACCAACTCTCCGAAAGGATCAAAAACTTGCAACGATTCGGGACTTGGTATCAAGCATTGAAGAAGAATCCAAATAGGTCCGAAAAGCAAAACTTAGAGTATGAAGATTATTTAAGAAGACTCGAGGAAACAGCTAAAGAAAGCGAGAAGAGTGGAGAAGAAATAACGCCTGAAATGAAGAAGAACATCTTGGGGCTAAATACAGACGAGAGTCTGGCAAACTTTATAAGCAAAGAAAGAGCCGAATTCTTAAATAACTTGAAGAAAAAAGGCCAAAAATAAAAATTTATGGCTACAAAATACACAAAAGAACAACTAAAGAAAATGTATGATGGCCTGCCCGAAGAATTAAAGGAGGCTATATATTCCCAAGAGTCTGCAGAAAGCATATTCAATGCTTGCACGGACCAGGGATTGCAAAACGACCAAATCCCCTTAGTGGCTCACCTAGCGGGAAAGGTTTTGATGGGGATATTGCCGCCGGACGAATTCCAAGAGGAAGTAGAAAAGGAATTAAAAATGAAAGAAGGGGAAGCGAAAGAGCTAGGGAGAACTATCAATAAATTGGTTTTCTACCCAGTAAAAGAATTGCTCGCTGAATTAAATAGAATTGCCCCTATAAAAGAAGAGGGGGAGGAAATAAAGGAAATAAAAAAAGAATTAACTCCTGGACCAGAAAAGCCTAAAGAAGAGGAGGCACCTAGTTCTGAACCCGACACCTACAGGGAATCAATAAATTAATATGAGATTTGCGGTGCCACAATTCATTGAACACCAGGCTAAGATTATTGGCCCCATGACCTTCAACCAGTTCATCTATATGGCCTTGGCTGGAGGAGTTTGCTTTATCCTTTATTTTGCCCTTCCCTTCTCTATGTTTATCGCAGCCTGCATAATCATAATAGGAGGAGCCGCTGCTTTAGCATTTTTAAAGATAAACGGCAGGAGCCTCCCGGCTGTTTTGGGAAGCTTTTTAAAATTTAGTTTTATGCCGAAAATGTATATATGGAAGAAAAAGCAGATAATTTTAAGAAAGACCGCCGACGAAACAGCAGAAGGTTCTCCGCTTAATGTAATTCAGGGCGGACAGCTTAAAAAAATCAAGACTAAAATAGAAACAAAATAATGGCGAAGGCTTCAACCCAACAATTCTTGGAAATAGAGCAAATAAGGGAAGGGGTGACTCTTTTAAAGAATAAATCCTTAAGGGGCGTACTTATGGTTTCCTCTTTGAACTTTGCATTAAAGTCCCCCGAAGAGCAGGAGGCCACTATTTATGAGTTCCAGGATTTTCTCAACTCCTTGGATTTCTCCATAGAAATCGTGATCCAATCCAGAAAACTGAATATTACCGGCTATTTGGACAAGTTGGAGGAAATAGCTAAGAAGCAGACTAATGAACTATTAAAGATTCAAATAGTAGAATATCGAAAATTCATTGAAGAACTGATTTCAGGGGGACAGATATTATCAAAAACATTTTTTGTCGTAGTTCCATTCACTTTGATCACTATACCGGGATTCAATAAACAAAAACTTGGCCAAGAAACTACAGAAGAACAATTCCAAAGATCAAAATCACAGCTTTGGCAAAGAATGGAATTTGTAGTCATGGGGCTTAGGAGATGCGGACTTCAATGCAGCCCTTTAAACACTTCTGAATTAATTGAGCTTTTTTGGGGCTTATATCATCCAGATGACGCAGAAGTCGGTTATTATCCAGAATTACCCCCAGAATTTATAAAATAATGGGTTTATTCTCAAAGAAAAAAAAGAAAACTGAAGAAGAACCAGGTGAACAATTATTTGAAGAAAAACCGATAGACGTTACGGACCTGATAGCTCCTTCCTCTATAATGGTGAATCCTGAATTCTTAAATTTGGGAAAAAGAATCACCAAGTCTTTTTTCATATTCTCTTACCCAAGATATTTAAGCACCTCTTGGTTCTCGCCAGTCATAAACTTGGACACTCCCATGGATATCAGTTTTCATATCCATCCCATTGAAACGGACGAGGTTTTAAAACAACTCAGAAAGAGAGTGACGGAAGTACAGGCAGAAATAATGGCTAGAGAAGAAAAAGGACTGATAAGAGACCCTGCTTTGGAAACCGCATATCAGGACATGGAAGGCCTCCGAGATAGGCTCCAAACTGCCCAAGAAAGGATGTTTAAGTTCGGACTGTATCTTACTGTATATGGGAAAGAAGAAAAAGATTTGAAAGACATAGAAGTAACCTTAAGATCTATTCTGGAATCTAGACTTATATACATAAAACCTGCCCTATACCAACAGAAAGAAGGATTCAATTCAACCTCCCCTTATGGATTAGACCAACTCATGATTCACAATTCCATGGACACGAGTTCTCTTTCTAGCACATTTCCTTTCGTTTCCTTTGACTTAAGCTCAAATGAAGGAATACTTTACGGAATAAATCTTCACAATAATTCACTGATTCTATTCGACCGATTCAGCCTTGAAAATGCAAATTCAATAGTCTTTGCTAAGTCTGGCTCTGGGAAATCCTATGCCATTAAGCTTGAAATACTGAGATCTCTAATGCTGGGAGTGGACATTATTATTCTCGACCCGGAGAATGAATACCGAAATCTTTCAGACGCCATCGGAGGATCATTTATGGACATGTCTTTGTCTTCGGATAATCATATAAATCCCTTTGACCTTCCCGTCCCGAGGGAGGATGAAAAACCAGCTGATGTCTTAAGGTCAAACATAATAAACCTGGTGGGACTTTTAAGAATAATGCTGGGAGGACTTACTCCGGAAGAAGACGCTATTATAGACAGAGCGCTTACTGAAACTTACGCCGCAAAAGATATAACTCCCGAATCAGATCCCAGAAAATGGAATGAAAACATTCCGCTAATGTCCGACTTTGAGGACATTCTCAAGGGTATGGAAGGGGCGGATTCTTTAGTAAAAAGGGTGAGGAAGTTCACTAAAGGAACTTTTTCAACTTTCTTTAACCAACCGACGAATATCTCTATGGACAAGCCCTTTGTGGCTTTTGGCATCAGGGACATGGAAGACGAACTAAGACCAATGGCTATGTTTATAATAATGAGATATATCTGGAATAAAGTCCGCTCCGAACTTAAAAAGAGGATACTGGTTGTAGATGAGGCTTGGTGGATAATGCAGACTGAAGACGGGGCTTCCTTCCTTTTCGGCATCTGCAAGAGAGCCAGAAAATACTGGCTTGGGGTCACGACGATAACCCAAGACATCAATGACTTTATGAAGTCAGACTACGGAAAACCTATAATTACCAACTCCTCCCTGCAATTTTTGATGAAACAAAGTTCTGCCACCATTGAAGTTGTACAAAAAACATTTAATCTGACGGAGCAAGAAAAATTAACTTTGCTCCAGGCAGAAGTAGGAGAAGGAATATTCTTCGCTGGGCAGAAGCATGTTGTGATAAAAGTGGTAGCCTCTTATATAGAAGACCAGTTTATTACCACCTCTCCTGAAGAGCTTGTGAAAATAAAAGAGGCCAAGGCGAACTTGGCAAAAGAAACAATAGAAAAACAAGAAATCTAGGATTTTGGCTTCACCACTACTCTCCTCTCGGGCTCTTCTCCAACGCTTTCTGCCTCTACACCCTCTCTGGTAGAAAGCTCCATGTGGACTATTCTCCTTTCGTAAGACGGCATAGGAGGAAGCTCTCTTTCTCTTTTGGTTAAAATTACTTCGTCTGCGATAGAACGGACCATTTCTCTCAAATAGTCCTCTTTCTTTTCTTTGTAACCGTTGATATCTAAATTAATATAGAACTCTTCCTGTATCTTTTTCTTTAGGATTGATTTCAACAAATGCTGCATTTCTGACAAAGTCTGCCCTCCTTCTCCTATTAAAACCTGGGGGTCTTGGGCAGTTATTCTTATGGGGACGGTTTTTTCGTTTTCCGGCAAGACTTCCACTTCCACTTCAAAAGTAGTCTTTTTGAAAAACTCCTCTGTTTCTTTCTTAATTTGTTTTAACTGTTCCTTGGTCATTATTCTTTTTAAACACTAATTTCTGCTGCCAAACGGAGAATAGGGCGGTTATAATCCAATAAAGCCCTATGGCCGAGGGGAGATTGAAAAGGATTATCACCGTAAATATCGGGAAGAAATAAACCATCTGCTTCTGCATTAATCCGGCCAGCTGATTCTTATTGTCAGAAACAGCGCTGATCTTATTCATTGTTTTTGTCTGGAAGAATTGGGCTACTCCGGCGATTACGGCCATGACTGTATTTGGAGCAGAAAGGTCCAGTATCCCCAAGAAGAACGGATCTATTACTCCGGGATTCGGCACAAAGCTGTACAAGTGGGTCATAGCCCCGTCAGTCAGACCGCTCCAAAAAACTCTGTAAAGCGCCAATAAAATAGGCAGCTGCAACAACAAGGGAAGGCATCCTCCAAAAGGATTGAACTTCTCCCTCTTGTAAAGATCCATCATTTCCTTAGTTTGCTTTTCCTTGTCGTCTTTATACTTCTCCTGTATCTCTTTTATCTTTGGCTGAAGCTCCGCCATTATCTTCTGAGACCTTATGGATTTCATCATTAATGGATACAGCAGGAACCTTATTATCAAGGTTAAGACGATTACGGCCACCCCAAAGTCCCTTCCCGGAATATACTCATAAAGCAGGACTAAAATGTTAAAAAGAGGCTCGTATAATATCGTGTAGAAAGCGTCTATAAAGAAATTCATATTATTATGGTAAGTCTACGCCTCCTTCATTAAAAGGATGGCATTTTAATATTCTTTTAATACCTTTTGCTGCCCCCGCCAAAACCCCGTACTTCTCTATAGAAAGGGCCGTGTAAGCAGAACAGCTTGGGTAAAATCTGCAATTCTTCCCCAGGCCGGCAGAAACATACTTTTGATAGAAGTTTATTGTCTTTAAAACAATCTCTTTGATCATCTGGTTCTCTTAAATACTCTTTCTACTGTTTCTCCCAACTCTTTGTATTCCTTCTTTTCCAGCCCCGGAAAAGCTATGACTAAGATGTCAGCAGACGTTCCCTTTCCGTCTTTCAGAAAACTCTGGAATATGTTTTTCAATCTTCTCCTTAATTTGTTTCTAACGGTCGATTTCTTAGAAACCTTATGGGAGATGACGAAAGCAAAACGGGAACTTTCTAAATCTGTTTTTAAGACCTTCAAAAGGATCAGTCCTTCCCTGAAGCTTTTTCCTTTTTTAAAGACTGAATCTATGTCGCTTTTTTTTTGAAGGCGGCTTATCTTTAAAGACATCTTAAATAGTTGTTCTGGCCCTCTTTTTTCTTCTCCTTCTGGAAATAACATCTCGGCCATAAGAAGTCTGCATCCTTTTTAAGAATCCGTGCTTCCTCTGTCTTTTTTTCTTTTTTGCTTTATATGTTATAGACATATTTTTTTATTAATGTATTATAATATCAGAAAAAAGAGAACGAGTCAATTTGGGTTATTTTCCACAATTTATCCTCAAGTTGTTAACAGGGGAAAGAGATTTTGTGTTCATTTTCATAATTTTGACTTTGTGCTATCATGAAAAATCCATTAATTACTTGGTCTTTGACCTATGTCTAAAGAAGAATTGTGGCAAGCGGTCCTTGCTCAGATTCAGTTAAATATCTCCCAGGCTAATTTCTCTACCTGGTTTAAAGACACGGGCGTTGTCTCATATGAAGGGGGCCAGGTTCAGGTGTCCGTCCCGAATTCTTTTGCCAAAGAGTGGCTGGAAAACAAATACGGAAGGACCATTTTAAAGATCGTGGCCGAATTAGACAGAGAGGTCAGGGATGTAAAATATGTCTTGGGAAAATCAGAACTAAAGTCTTCTCCGAGGCGTTCTGTGTCAGAATCATCTTTGGGGCAAATGGAGATAGAAGAATTCAAGATAGACAAGGAAACGAACCTCAATCCTAAATATACTTTCGATACTTTCGTCGTAGGGCCCTCCAATGAATTAGCTCATGCTGCCGCTTGGGCAGTGGCGAACAAGCCGGGACTGGTGTACAATCCCCTTTTTATCTATGGCGGAGTAGGCCTCGGAAAAACCCACCTTCTCCAATCCATAGGAAACGCAGTGCTTAAAAACTTTCCTGACAAAAAAGTAAGGTACATCCCCGCCGAAAAATTCACAGCCGGGATAGTTTCGTCAATAAAGAATCACGATGTAGAAACTTTTAAGAAGAAATACAGGTCTATAGACGTTTTAATTCTGGACGATGTCCAATTCCTTGCCGGAAAAGAAAAAACCCAGGAAGAATTCTTCCATACCTTTAACACTCTTTATGAAGACAATAAACAGATAATCTTGTCTTCCGACAGGCCGCCGAAGGCCATCCCGGCCCTTGCGGAAAGGCTAAGGTCCAGGTTCGAAGGTGGGATGACCGGGGATATCGGATATCCGGATTATGAAACCAGGCTGGCTATTCTAAAGACGAAATCCCAGGAAAAAGGATTGGAGTTTTCAGATGACGTTTTAGATTATTTAGCCATAAACATACAAAAGAACATAAGGGAGCTGGAAGGGGCCTTAAACAGGCTCGTGGCCTTCCAGAGGACGAATAACAAGGCGCCTGACTTGGAAGCCGCAAAGTCCCTATTAAAGAACATACTATTGTCCCCCAGCAAAGTGGCAAGCCCAAAGAAAATCATTGAATCAGTAGCTGCTTTTTACGATCTAAAAGAAAAGGAAATTATTTCTTTTTCCAGAAAAAAAGAAATCGTAAAGCCAAGGCAAATAGCTATGTATTTATTAAGGGAAGAGCTTAAAAGCTCCTACCCTTTTATCGGCAGAAAGTTCGGAGGGAAAGACCACACAACAGCCATCCACGCCTGCGGGAAAATAACAAAAGAATTGGAAAGCAACGAGAATTTGAACAATGAAATCATGTTGATAAAACAAAGAATTTACACTGGATAATCTGTGTATAAAACGGTCGATGTTAAATATCCACAGTTTATACGGTTTTCAAACCACTAAGAATTAAAGGAGGAAATAATCTCAAAAATAAAGTTATCCACTATGATAACAACAATATTAAAAGATAAATTAAAATACGGTATTAGTGTTGTAGAAAGAATTTCAAACAAGTCTTTGACTTTGCCGATTTTAAATAATATTTTATTAAAAACAGAAAAGAACTTCTTGAACCTTTCGGCCACGGATTTAGAAATGGGAATCCAGTGGTGGGCCTTGGTAAAAACAGAGAAAGAAGGAAAAATAACAGTGCCCGCAAAGCTATTGTCCAGTTTTGTAAGCTTTCTCCCCAATAAGCCAATAACTTTGAAAGTGAAAGGGGTTGACCTGCAAATTGAATGTGAAAACAGGGAAACTACGATTAAAGGAATAGACGCAGAAGAATTCCCTATTATTCCCAAAGTTTCCGAGGAGGAAAAGTTAAACATTAATGCAGGATTATTTTGTAGAAACTTAGCCAAAGTTGTGGATATTGCCAGCTTCTCTTCAACAAAAGTGGAGATTTCGGGCGTATACTTTTCCTTCCAAAAAGATATGGTGACCATGACCGCTACGGACAGCTTTAGACTCGGGGAAAAGAAGATGTATTTGAAGGCCAGTTCCACGTTATCTAAGAATTATTCCCTCATTCTCCCCCAGAGAACCGCCAAAGAAATAATCAATGTTTTTGCGGAGAAAGAGGGAGAAATGACGATCTACTTCTCCCCAAACCAAGTAATGTTTGAGACCCTGCTCTCCGAGACAAAGCATCCCGACATCCAAATAATATCCAGGCTTATTGAAGGAGAGTACCCGAATTACCAAGAAATAATTCCCAAATCCTATGAAACGAAGGTTACCTTCAAAGCCGAAGAATTGGTGGGCCAAATCAAACTGGCTTCTCTCTTCAGCGGAAAAGTTAACGAAGTGAAAGTGAAGGCAGATCCCAAAAAGGGGGAGTTATTGGTTTTCAGCCAAGATCCGGACACGGGAGAACATAAGGGATCCATCAAAGTAAAGATTGAAGGGAAGGCATGCGAAGTTTCTTTTAACCACAGATTTTTGTTGGAAGGAATATTGAGCGTAATGGCCGGAGACGAAAAAAACCCAGAAATAACCCTGGATTTAAACGGTTCAGACAAGGCTGCAGTGTTGAGATCTAAAAGAGACGGAGATTATCTTTATTTGATAATGCCGATTAAGACGAACTAGTGTAGACGGGCTCTTCAAACGTTTCGTTCGGTAGGGTCGGTAAGATCAGTTCCATAAAACGGTGGAATATATAACCTGATAAAACCACTGAAGGCTGGTGGGACATTTCTTCCGCATTATTGTTCCCCACCCAGACTCCGACAGCGATGGAAGGAGTATATCCTATAGCCCAAGCATCTTTATAGTTTTCCGTTGTCCCGGTTTTAGCAGCGACATCGTACCCCGCAAAATAAAGGCTTGAATAATATCCGAACATCGGAGCCCTGGCTTCATTATCCGAGAGAATATCGTTTATCGTCCTGGCAACATTGCTGGATAAGACCCTTTTTGGGTTCTTTTTGTTTTCTTCAATAATATTCCCCTTATAGTCCTCTATCCTCAAAATGCCCGAAGTCTGCACATGCATTCCGTCGTTGGCAAAAGCCCCGTAGGCCGAAGTCATTTCCAATAGTTTGACTTCCCACCCTCCTAGCACTATAGACGGTCCGTAGGGAGCGTTTAGAGTGCCAATACCCATATCCTTTGCGGTCTGGACGGACTCCTCCAGTCCGGCTATTTCCAGAAGCACTTTTACGGCGGGAACGTTTAAAGACTGGGCGAGAGCGGTTCTTAA
The DNA here is from genome assembly GCA_041653495.1 of Minisyncoccota bacterium. Taxonomy (GTDB): domain Bacteria; phylum Patescibacteriota; class Minisyncoccia; order Minisyncoccales; family RBG-13-42-11; genus JBAZFF01. The sequence goes on along the minus strand of JBAZFF010000002.1, from coordinate 7,240 downwards.
GGTGACGGGCCCTCTGAATAAGCCGTCATAGTTCTGAGGAACGTATTCTTCTTCTCCCCAGATTCCGAAATTGGTCAGTTCGTCCACCACGACCGTATCCGGCGTAGCACCATTCTTAAATGCGGTTGCATAAACAAACGGTTTAAAGGCGGATCCAGGCTGTCTTCCCACGCTTGATTCGATCCCCGCTACCACATTGAATTTGGGGTCAAACATGCAGGTGGATCCGGCTTCGCATCCTTTTGGGTAGGGATCGGCATAATAATCTCCGTTTCCGACAACCATGGCCAAAACTTCCCCGGTATTCGGATCTATGGCCACCAGTCCTTCGTTCCTCGCGTTATAAGCCTTGTTTCTTTCAATACCTTCTTTAGCCGCCGTTTCCGCCGCCTGTTGCATGTCCCAGTCCAAGGTCGTATAAACTCTCAATCCGTTCCTTTGGAGATATTCTTCCCCGTATTTGTCTTCCAGTTGCTGTTTCACCCACAAGGTAAAGTAAGGAGCTTCGATGTTTATTTTCTTTTCCAGAAAAACAATCTCTTTTTGCTTTGCCGAATCCGCCTCCTCCTGGCTTATGTATCCTTCTTCGGCCATCCTGTCTAAAACATAGTCCTTCCTTGTTAAAAGCAAGTTCTTGTTTTCTCCGTAGGGAGAATATTTGCTTGGCCTCTGGATTAATGCGGCCAGCGTCGCTGCTTCTTCAAGTGTTACCTCCGATGCTGATTTTCCAAAATAACTCCAGCTGGCGGCCTCAACCCCGTAGGAGTTTAGTCCGAAAGGGACCTGGTTCAAATACCATTCCAATATCTGGTCTTTTGAATATCTCCTGTCCAGCTCCAAAGACAAGAGTATTTCTTTGAATTTCCTTTCAAATGTTTTTTCCAGGCTGAAGAACGTAGAACGTATCAGCTGCTGGTCCAGGGTTGATCCCCCGTAGGTAGCGCTGCCGATTTTAAAGTTGATTAAAACGGACCTTATTATTCCTCTCGGGTCTATGCCGAAATGATCATAAAAATCTTTGTCCTCAGTCGCCACGACGGCGTTCTTCAAGTATTCAGAGACTTCAGACAGAGGAATAATGGTCCTTTTTTCCTCCCCGTATATCTCATAAAGCAGCACCTCCCCGGTCCGGTCATATATCTTTGTTGATTGGACATTCTGCTTTTCGTTAAAATCTTCCGGCCTGGGAAGATCTTTTGCTATTACGATAAAAACAAGCGTTCCCAAGAGCAAAAGAGCCAAAAAACCGAATCCGGCAATCTTTGCGATAAAAAACAGGAGGCTTTTATTCTTATTCCTCTGGAATATTTTGAGATAATTTTTTCTAAGAGGCATACTTTGATTTTACAAAAAAAAGCCCTATTTGGCAACCCTTGCCTTTTCTGATAGAATTATTAAATTAAGATTATTTTCTATGGAGAAAGGCAAAGATTTGTCAAAAATTGACGAGGTTCTATCCCAGAGAGTGGAAGAAGTTTTGCCCAAAAAAGAAGGGCTAAAGAAGCTGATGCAGGAGAGAAAGATAAGGGTTTATCTGGGAGTGGACCCCACGGGCAAGAATCTGCACTTGGGGCATACGATTCCCTTGAGAAAGCTTCAGGAATTTGCCGATTTGGGGCACGAGGCCATTTTAGTCATGGGTACGGGAACCGTTTTAGCGGGAGATCCTTCCCAAAGGGAGTCTGCCAGGCCCAAAATATTAGAGAAAGAGATAAAAGAAAACATCAAGACCTGGAAGAAGCAAGTTTCCAATATTCTGGATTTCTCTAAGGTTAAAATAAGGCAAAACGGAGAATGGCTTTTGAAATTGAAACTTAAGGATATAATAGACATCGCTTCCAATGTTTCCGCTGTCAGGCTCTTCCAGAGGGATATGTTCCAAAAAAGGATCTCTTCCGGGAATACCGTCTGGCTGCACGAAGTCCTCTACCCCGTTTTACAGGGGTACGATTCCGTTTTTATGGACGTGGATTTAGAGGTCGGGGGGAGCGATCAGGTTTTCAATATGCTGGTGGGGAGGGAACTGCAGCAGAAAATCAGAAAGAAAGAAAAATACGTATTAACCTGTCCCATGATATTGGGGACCGACGGAAAGACGATGAGCAAGACCTCGGGGAATTGCATATGGATAAACGATTCCCCCAAGGATAAATTCGGCAAGGTAATGTCGGTTCCGGACGACCTCATTATTTCCTATTTTAAGAATTTGACGAATGTTTCCCTCGGAAGAATAAGCCAACATAAGAAAGACCTCCAAACCGGCAGAAACCCTAAGGAAGTTAAAAAAGAATTAGCTTTTGAAATAGTAAAGACCTACAATTCCCAGAGAGAAGCCGAAGAGGCAAGAAGAGAATTTGAGAAGATATTTGAAGAGAAACAGGCTCCGTCTGAAATGGCAGAATTCAGCTTTCAGGAAAAGAAGATGAATATATTAGATCTTCTGGTCAAAACCAAAATGGCATTCTCCAAAGGCGAAGCTAAGAGACTGGTGGTCCAAGGCGGGGTGAGAATAAGGGAAAACACTTGGACGGACTGGAAAGGAGAGGTTGAACTGACTCCGGGCGTCGTGATAAACGTAGGGAAAAGGAAGTTTGCAAAGATTAAATAACTAAAAGAAAAGCCCCTTTTGAGGGGGTTTTTCTTTTAAAGTCGTTACTCTTCGACAGGAGTCTCCTCTGTAGGAGTCTCTTCTGTAGGAGTTTCTTCTCCTTCGGCCTGGTTTACGACTTCTTCTGTTTTCTCTTCTGTTTCTTCTTCGCCTTCACAAACGAATGTATTCAAATCTTTTTCTTCTGTCATAATATTGTACTTTTAACTGCGTCGCTCCGCCTTAAAGCGGAGCTGTAATCGACCTTTTTCAGGGAGAGTTGCCCCTGATTTGGTTCTGTGTCTATTATATTCATTTTTAGACCCTTGTCAACCCTTAGACTTCCTCTATCTTGAATTCCCTTTTCTTCTGGCTCCAGCCCCAGATTTCCACCCCCACCGAGATTTTGGCCGGAATCTTGTTCTCTTTCATGAAGAATTGGATCTTCTTCCTCCTGGCCGACAGGTTTGAGCAGGTTGTCAGTTGTACGAATTTGATATTAGCAGACTTCTTCCTCCAACAAACAAGGTCAAAGACGCCGAAGATGTCATTCTGTTTAAATCGGACTTTCGCCGGGTACCAATAAACAAAACCCTTTTTTGCCAGAATTTCCACCGCCTTTTTCCTTATTAGGGCTTCCTTCATTATTTTAAATTAGAGTAAATGCTCTGTACGGAGTCGTCCTCGTCCAGCGCTTCAAAAAGTTTCTGGTTTGATTCTTCGTCTTTCCCTTCCAGGGAGATTTCTTCTTTTGCCACCCATCCTAAGGCGGCGGAGTCTATGGCAAAACCTTTAGCCTCAAGGTTGCTCTTCACGCTTTCCAGATCTTGGATCTTGGTGTTTACTTCAATCGCTTCGTCTTTCCACCTGATATCGTCTGCTCCGGCATCAATTATGTCCATTTCAATTTCCTCCTTGCTTTTAGAAGCAGAAGAAGCATCCAGTATTATCATTCCCTTTCTTTCAAACATCCATTTCACTGCTCCTTCGGCAACCATTTTCCCGCCGTACTGAGAAAGGGCTTGTTTTATGTCGCCCAGAGTTCGGTTCTTATTATCGGTTATCCCTTCTATTATTATAGCTGTGCCTCCCGGCCCGTAGGCCTCTATGGCAAATTCTTCAAGCTTTTCCCCCTCCAGGTCTCCGGAGCCCTTCTTTATGGCCCTTTCAATATTGTCGGAGGGCATGTTAGCTTTCTTAGCCAGATCAATGGCCAGTTTCAACTGGGAGTTTGTTTCCACGCTCGGCCCCTTTTCTTTGACGGCAATGGTAATAAGGCGCGAGATTTTAGAAAAGACCTTGCTTTTCTTTGCATCCGTCGCCTCTTTCTTGTGTTTAATTGTCGCAAAATGAGAATGTCCTGACATCTATTTTATTTTAACATTGTTCTTAAGTAATAATACCGATCCGGCAGAGATTATCGCCAAAGGGATGGAGATTAAAGAATAATTTATCTTATTCTTCTTTGGATAATTTCCATTATCTTCTATCTCTTCTCTAGCAGGAGTTTGTTCTTTTGTCCATTCCGAGCTGTCTTCAGTCAAGGTTGGGGAATCAGGATCTTTCAGAACGTCTGCTTCTTCAATAGGGATCTTTCCGTCTTTGACAAAAGCCAGTCCCTGCTTCTTTATATCTTGGACCCTAGCTTCGCTGATCCCTTTTACCCTAGCCAGGTCGTCCAAAGAAGAAAAAGGCCTTAAGGAAATCAATTCTTTTGCCCGGACCTCTCCGATATGGATTATCTTAGTCAAATCTTCCAAGCTGGCTGAATTTACATCTATCTTTTCCTGAGCGAAACAGTTTAGGGACAAGGGAAAGAGTATTAAGCCAAAGAGAAAGCAGAAAAAGGCTGCTCTTGACAGGTAAGACATATTGTAGTACAATAGTGGATTAGCCTTAAAACCGGGGGCTTGGAGCTTTTTTAGACGGATAGATTGGCTTCGGCTGATCTAATCCTCGAAAAAGTTCTAAACTTTGCGTTCCAAACACCTAAGTGCCCCCTGTTTTGCGGCTAATTTTTTATTCTTCCCCCATTATTCTCTCTACTTCTTCCACTGTGGTCACGTTTTCCAGTATTTTAATGAAACCGTCCTGCATCATGGTAACCATCCCATCTTTGACGGCCTTTTCTTGAAGATCGGCTATAGACGGATTGTTCAAGATGAACTTTTCCATGTCTGCGTCAATCAGGAAGGCTTCAAAGACTCCGACTCTCCCCCTGTATCCGGTGAAGTTGCAGTATTCGCATCCTTTGGAGTGGGCTATTTTGCTTTTGGCAGAGAACTTATACTGTTTCAAAGTCTTTTCAGGCAGGATCTTTCTTATCTTTGTTTCTTCTTCTTTTGAAACATTTTCCAAAACAAGGCACTTCGGGCAGACCTTCCTCAACAGCCTCTGGGCCACGGTCATATTTATCGCCGGGCCTATATTCTTGATGTCTCCTTCCAGACTTATCATCCTAGCTATCGTTCCCGCTGCATCGTTGGTGTGCAGGGTAGAAAAAACCAAGTGTCCGGTCAGGGCGGCCTGTATTGCAATCTTGCTGGTTTTCGGATCTCTTATTTCCCCGACCAGTATCACATCTGGGTCCTGCCTCATTATTGATTGGAGTCCGGAGGCAAAATCATATCCCTTATCCGGGCTTACCTGGGTCTGGGAAATCCCCTTTAAATGGTATTCAATAGGATCTTCAATGGTTATGATCTTTACTTCAGGGCTCTGGATTTCTTTTAAGAAAGCATAGAGGGTGGTGGTTTTACCGGATCCAGTGGGCCCAGTAATTATAATCATTCCGTTGGGCTTTTTTATTTCTTTTTTGAATGTTTCCAAAAGGTCTTTTCTTAAACCCAAATCCGCAAGACTTATCAGGGATTTAGGATTCAATATCCTGGCTACGATAGTTTCCCCGTATTCCGCCGGCAAAGTAGAGATTCTGATTTCTATGGGGAGAGCTTCTTCTCCCTCCATGAAAACGCTAAATCGGCCGTCCTGCGGCCGATCCTCGACATTCAACTTAATCCCGGCAAGTAACTTTATTCTTGAAAGGACGTCTTCATACTCTTCTTTAGACAAAACAGATATGTCTTGGAGGAGCCCGTCCATCCTGGCTCTTAATTTGACGGTTTCTTTTTCCGGCTCCATATGGACATCGGAAGCCCCGATTTGGATGCTTCCTCCGATCACCGCCTCCAAGAGCTCGCTGGTGGTTTCTTCTTTCGCTTTCTCAATTTCTTTTTTAAGCAGGGCAGTATTCTTTACTTTGGAAATTAAAGAAGCTTTTTCCGGAGAAAGAAGTATTCCTTTTACTGTTTGTTTTGGAGTTTCCTGCATGGTAAAATCAAATTACTTAAAATTATCTCAAAATATTCCAAAAGTCAATGGAAAAGAAGGAAACGTTCGAAACCAGAGGCCCGGAGGAAACCCAAAAAGCAGGAGAACTGCTGGCAAAAGAGATTATTTCTTCCCCCTTGTCTAGATCGGCCAGGGTGGTTTGCCTGAACGGGGATCTCGGGGGAGGGAAAACAACATTTCTCCAGGGCTTTGCCAAGGGGCTTTATATAAAAGAAAAGATTTTAAGCCCCACATTCGTGATTTTGAAAAGATTTGGGCTGAAAGGAAATTACAAGAATTTTTATCATATGGACTGCTACAGGTTGCAGGGAGTAAAGGATCTTTCCCCTCTTGGCTTTAAAAGCATTCTGAAAAATCCTAGAAATATAATCGCCATAGAGTGGGCAAGAAATATAAAAGCCGCTCTTCCCAAAGACTCCATGGTTATAGAATTTGATTTTTTGGGGAGAAAAGAAAGAAGGATAACTCTTAAATATTATGTCTGAGAAAAAAAGACTCTTATTAATAGATTCCAATTCCATTATACACCGGGCTTTTCATGCCCTGCCCCCTTTAAAGAAAAAAGACGGGGAAGTGGTTAATGCGGTTTACGGATTTTTGCTTATTTTCATAAAATCCGTCAAGGATTTCAGGCCCGATTATATAATTGCTGCTTTTGACGTTCCGTCCCCGACATTCAGGCACAAGAAATTTAAAGGATACAAGGCAAAAAGAATGGCGGCACCTGACGAGCTGTATTCCCAGATTCCGCTGGTAAAAGAATTTCTTCGTCTTTTCAGAGTGCTGGTCTTGGAGAAAAAAGGATTTGAGGCTGATGATATAATCGGTACCGTTTCCAGGGACTTTCCGAAAATGAAACCGCAGGCGGAAACAATAATATTAAGCGGAGATACGGATAATTTGCAATTAGTGGACGCTAAGACGAAAGTATCGGCGATAAAAACAGGAGTCAAGGAGATGATTCTTTACGACGAGAATATGGTGCGGGACAGGTTCGGAGGATTAAGCCCGAAGCAGCTTATAGATTATAAGGGGCTGAGGGGAGACTCCTCGGACAATATCCCCGGCGTTTTAGGCATCGGCGAAAAGACTGCTACCAGTCTCCTGCTTGAATTCGGGTCTTTGGAGAACATTTATAAAAATTTAAAATCAAAAAAGATTCCGGAAAGAACCAGGAAGCTCCTGACAGACCACAAAGACCAGGCGTTTCTTTCCAGGGAGCTCGGGAGAATAGAAACAAGGATCCCTTTAAAGATCAACATCAAAGACTGCCTATGGGGAGAATACGAGAAAGAGGAACTT
>JBAZFF010000001.1:0-76123 GCA_041653495.1 Minisyncoccota bacterium | reverse complement strand
AACTGGTATTTTTCAGAGGGAAATTAGCTTGAAATTATGCATTTTTGGGAGTAAGCTTAGAGAATAATATGAAAACATTAGGAGAAATAAGAAAAAACAGGCTGAAAAAGATTGAGAACATTTCCAGGGCCCAGGGGACGGCTTATCCTGCCCAGACGAGCAGGACTCACTTGATAGCGGACGCCTTGGCCGATTTCAATTCTATTTCAAAGTCAGAGAAGGAAATAACTTTGGCCGGGAGGATGAAGTCCTTGAGAGGGCACGGAGGCCTCACCTTTTTGGACATGGAAGACGGAACAGGGAAGATTCAGGGGTTCTTGAAGGAAAACAGGGTGGGCCAAGAGAGCTATAGATTCTTTCTTGATAATTTCGACATCGGGGATTTTTTGGAAATAAGAGGAATACTTTTTAAAACCCAGAAGGGCCAGCAGTCAATAGAAATAGCAGATTATAAGATGCTGTCTAAAAGTCTCCTTCCTTTGCCGGAAAAATGGCACGGGATACAGGACATAGAATTAAGATTAAGGCAGAGATATTTAGACTTAATAATGAATCCGGAAGAAAGGGACATTTTCAAAAAGAAATCGGTATTTTGGAGGTCAATCAGGGAGTTCCTGGAGAAAGAAGGATTTATGGAAGTGGATACAGCAGCTTTAGAGCCCATTGCCGGAGGCGCCGATGCCACTCCCTTTGTGACCCATCACGACGCCTTAAACACGGATTTCTATTTGAGGATCTCTTTGGAGCTTCCCTTGAAGAAGTTCATAATAGGGGGGTTTGAAAAAGTTTATGAAATAGGAAAGGTGTTCAGGAACGAGGGGATTGACAATGAGCACCTCCAAGATTACTTGTCTCTGGAATTCTATTGGGCTTATGCCGACTACAAGCAGCTTATGAATCTTGTGGAAAGAATGTACAAGTATGTGGTGAAGCAGACTGCCGGAGGACTGAAAACTATCTGCAAGGGGAGAGAGATTGATTGGGGGAGAGATTGGCCCAGGATAGATTATTTCGATATTTTTAAGAAGAAAACCGGGCTTGACCTGGACGGAGTGAATGAGAAGTCCCTTTCGGCCTACGCAAAGAAAATCGGACTATTGGTTAGCGACAAGATCGGGAAGGGGAGACTGATAGATATGATCTATAAAAAAGAAGTGAGGCCGACTTTGATTGACCCTTGTTTCTTGGTAAATCCTCCCGTTTTAATATCTCCTCTCGCCAAGAAAGACTTAAAAAGCCCCAAGAGAGTCCAGAGAATGCAGCCCGTCGCTTGTGGGACGGAGCTCGGGAACGGATATTCAGAGCTTAATGATCCCATAGACCAAAGGGCCAGGTTCAAAGAGCAGATGGAGTTGAGGGAATCGGGTGACAAGGAAGCGCAGATGATGGACAGCGACTTTATTGAAGCCTTAGAATACGGCATGCCTCCGACAGCCGGATTCGGATTGTCAGAAAGACTTTTTGCCGCGTTGATGGACAGACCCATCAGGGAAACGGTATTTCAACCGCCGATGAGGAAAAATAAATAAACTAAAAATATGCTAGATATCAAATTCATTCGTCAAAATCCGGGAACAGTAAGGGAAGGAGCCAGGAAAAAGAATATTGAGGTGGACACAGACAAGATTTTGGAATTGGACAGGCAGAAAAGGGAATGCCTCCAGGCCTTAGAAGACATGAACGCAAAGAAGAACGAAGCTTCCAAGAAGATTGCAGGGGCGAAGGAAGATGATAAAAAGGCGATAATAATGCAGATGAAGGAGCTGGACGGCAATAATGACAAGCTGGAAGAGAAAATGAATGCAATAGACGGGGAGCTGCAGAATCTTTTGATGCAGATTCCCAACCTCCCTCTGGATTCGGTCCCCGTCGGCAAGGACGATTCAGAAAACGTGGTTGAAGAACAGATTGGGAAAAAAACAGAATTTGATTTCATACCGAAAAGCTACATGGATTTGGGGGAAGCTTTAGATATAATAGACACAAAGAGGGCGGCAAAGACATCCGGCAGCAGATTCGGGTTCTTAAAAGGGAATTTAGCCTTGATGGAATTCGCCATAATTAATCTGGTCCTGGAAAAATTGACCAAGAACGGCTTCATTCCCGTTATTCCCCCGGTAATGCTAAAACCCGAGATTGCAAAGGGCATGGGATTCTTGGAACAGGGGAACGACGAAGACGCTTATTATCTACCCAAAGACGATTTATTCTTGGCTGGCACGGCCGAACAGCCCCTGGGAGGCATGCATTCTGGAGAAGTGTTTGAGGAAAAAGATTTACCCAGAAGATATGTAGGGTTTTCGACTTGTTTCAGGAGGGAGGCCGGGTCCTACGGGAAGGACACCAAGGGCATCTTGAGAGTGCATCAGTTCGACAAGCTGGAGATGTTCAGCTATTCAAAGCCGGAGGATTCCGTCAAAGAGCACAAGCTTTTGTTAAGCATGGAAAAGGAGCTTATGAAAGAACTGGGAGTTCCCTTCCAAGTCGTCCATATAGCTTCCGGGGATTTGGGAGTTCCGGCCGCCGAGAAATACGACATAGAAGCCTGGATTCCGCTGGAGAACAGATACAGGGAGACCCATTCAACTTCCAATTGCACCGATTTTCAGGCCAGGAGGCTTAATATAAGATACAGGGATAAGAACGGGAACTTTAATTTCGTCCACACCCTAAACGGCACGGCTTTCGCCATAGGCAGAATACTCATTGCCATCATGGAGAATTACCAGCAGAAAGACGGGAGCATAGAGGTGCCGAAAGCCCTTCAGAAATATTTAGATTTCAAATCTATTAAATGAAAGAGGATAAAATCCTGGTAAACGGCATAAAAGTTACTTATAAGATCGCAGGGGAGGGTCCTGCGATTTTGGTCTTGCACGGCTGGGGCGGGAGCTCGGACTCCTGGGTCCGCATATTGAGAATATTGTCAAAGCAGGGGTATACATTATTGGTACCTGACCTTCCCGGGTTCGGAAAGACCCCTCCGCCCTACGATCCCTGGTCAGTGGGGGATTACATGGAATTCTTATCCTGCTTCCTTGAAGAAATCAAAGAGAAGGAAAAGAGCTTTGTTTCTCCGTTCTTCCTGCTGGGGCATTCCTTCGGGGGAAGAGTATCAATTAAATTCTGTGTAAAGCATCCTGAAAACGTAAGAAAACTGATACTTTTGGATTCCGCCGGAATAAAACCCAAGCACGAATGGCAGGGCTTTAAGGGATTTTTGATCTTTTCTGCGGCTGCAATCGGGAATGCGTTATTCACCCCTAAAGTAATGTTAAGGTTCAAGGACGGGGTCAGGAATTTCTTTTACAAGATGATCCGCAACCGGGACTACGCCAAGGCGGACGGCATTATGAAGGACACCGTAAAAAAGGTGCTGTACGAGGACCTCCTTCCCGAACTCCCTCACTTAAGGCAAGAAACCCTGATAATCTGGGGGGACAAGGACAAAATGGTGCCTTTAAAATACGCCCACATATTCAATAAAAACATAAACAACTCCCGCTTGGAGATTCTCAAAGATGCGGGACACAGCCCCCATTTGGAATGTCCCGAGACTCTTGCCGAACATATTAAGAATTTTTTCCATTAATGGAACTGGAATTCATCGAAAATTCAAAAAGGGATTTATGGAACGATTTCATCTTGGAAAACAAAGCCAGCTTCCTCCAATCTTTTGAATGGGGGGAGTTTCAGAAGGGCCTTTCCAAAAATGTCTGGAGAATCTTAGTGAAAAAGGAGGGGAAAATTTCCCTGGCTGCCCAAGTGATTGAGGAAAAAATGAAATTCAAAAGCTATTTTTATATCCCTTACGGCCCCGTCTTCCCCTCAGACGGGAAAGACGAGGCATCTTTAGATCTGCTCCTGGAAGAATTGAAATCCCTGGCCAAAAAGAAAGGTGTTATTTTTTTGAGGATAGAACCCGTTTTTAATTTGCCGATAACAAGTTTCATCTTGAAACCTGCCACAAAAAGGACGCAGCCTGAAAAGACATTGTTAGTTGACCTAGACAGGGAAGAGGAAGACATACTCAAGTCTTTTGAGAAAAGGACCAGATACAATATTAAGCTGGCCCAGAGAAAGGATATACGCATCAGCTTGTCCGACCATTATTCTTCTGATTTTTACAGATTATTGGGGAAAACCAAGGAAAGGCAGGAGTTCAGGTCCTTCCCCGAATCCCATTACAGGAAACTTATGGATCTCAACGGAAGGGACTTGAAAACCAGGATATTCTTAATCAAGTACAAAAACAAGCCCGTAGTGGCCACTTTGGCCGTATTCTTCGGAGATACGGCCACCACCCTGCACTCCGGATTTAACTATTCGTACAGGGACTTAAAAGCGCCTTATCTCATCAGATGGGGTATAATGCAGGAAGCGAAGAGAATGGGCCTTAAATGGTGCGATTTCTGGGGGATAAACGAGAAGAAGTGGCCCGGGGTCACGAAGATGAAGAAAAGCTTTAATGGAATGGAAGTGGAATACGGAGAGGGGAAAGAAATGGTTTTCAGCCGCCCTTGGTATTTTTTATATAATATGGTTAGGATAATATTATGAATTATATATATCTGTTTATCGTCTTTTTCTGGGCCTTCCACATACTCCAGAGGATATTATTTTCCTTATATATATGGCAGATAAAGGAATACAGGGTAGACCGCTTCAGGGAGGAGCTGACAAGGAATAAGAAGATTCTGTTCCCAAACATCGTTTTGGTTTCTTTTCTCTTTTTTGCTGCGGCCATGCTTGACGGCGTGGGAAATTGGTTTCTAAACGCCCTGTTTATGCTTTATTTCCTGCTGGGGTTGAGATCCATCTTTGACCTGATGAGGAACAAATGGAAATTCCCGGTTTCGACGAAAAAGATGATACTTTTGGTAAGCTTGGCGCTCTTATCTTCAGCCGGCTTCTTTTATTTCTTTTCCGCAATATTCCCGGGGAGCATCGTGCTTTACGAGATACTTATGCCCGTTCTCCTTTTCTTAGTCATTTTAATAGTGCAGATCCCGACTTTTTTCTTCAAACTTTACATATTTGATAAAGCCAGAAAGAAAAGAGAAAGCCTCAAGGGCTTGAAAGTGATAGGCATTGCCGGCTCTTACGGGAAGAGCTCTACGAAAGAATTCATTTCAACCATCCTTTCTGAGAAATACAATGTTTTGAAAACGGAAGGAAACATCAACACCGAAATTGGCGTAGCCAATACCGTCCTGTCCAAGCTCGGCAAAGAGCACCAGATATTCGTCTGCGAAATGGGAGCTTACAAAAGAGGGGAAATAAGGCGCTCATGCAGCATAGTAAAGCCCCAAATAGGAGTTCTGACCGGGATAAACCAGCAGCATCTCGCCCTGTTCGGGTCCCAAGAAAACATAATCAAAGGGAAGTACGAGCTCATAGAGTCGTTGCCTCCCGACGGAATAGCTTTTTTCAATGCGAAAAACGAATATTGCCGAAAGCTTTACGAAAAGACAACCTTAAAGAAAGAGCTCTACGGAGACGAAGCGTCGTTTCTTGGAGAAGAGAACTTTTTCGGAGCCGTGGCGGTGGCTAAGTATCTGGGGATGACAGAAGAGGAAATATCAAAGGGAGCAGAAAAAATAAAAGGGAGGATAGGAGGGATAAAGATGAAAGAGGGCATAGGCGGGCTGAAGATCTTGGATGCCACATATTCCGCCAATTTAAGCGGCATCTTGGCGCACCTTGAATATATAAAGAAGCTTCCGGGGAAGAAGGTGATGGTTATGCCCTGCCTGATTGAATTGGGAAAAGCTTCATACAAGGTGCACGAGGAAATCGGGAGAAAGACTAAAGGAGTGTGTGAATTGATACTTACTACGGGAGATTTTTATGAGAGTGTTAGGGATGGCAATCCGGACGTATTCTTAATCGGGAATTCTGACGATATTCTCAAAAAGACAAAAGCGCTCACTGATCCCGGAGACGTCGTAATACTGGAGAGCAGGGTCCCCGAAAAACTGAAGAAGCAGCTAATAAAATGAAATTTCTAAAGCCGATAACAATTTCTTTGTCCCCGAATACGGAGAAAGACGATGTCTTTCTTTCCTTTTTAATCCTCTTTATGCCCTGGATGTGGAAGTCGGGCAAAGCGATAAGGGAGTTGGAAAACAAGTTCAAGGAATTCTTGGGGGTAAAATACGCTTTTTCATTCAACAGCGGGAGATCTTCCCTTTTGGTTTTATTAAAAGCTTTAGGTCTTGAAAAGGGAAGCGAAGTGCTTTTGCAGGCCTTCACCTGCAATGCCGCGGCCAATCCCGTCATTTGGGCTGGGCTAAAGCCGGTTTATGTAGATTGCAACGAAGAAAGCTTTAATGTGGATTTTGACGACTTGGAAAGAAAAATAACTCCGAGATCTAAAGCTTTAATCGTTCAGCATACTTTCGGTCTCCCGGCCGAGATGGACAAGATAACCGAGTTCTGCCAAAAAAGGAATCTTGTTTTAATTGAAGACTGCGCGCACTCTCTGGGAGCCCAGTTTTCCGGAAAGAAAACAGGGACCTTCGGAAGGGCTGCCTTTTTTAGTTTTTCCAGAGACAAAATTATTTCATCGGTTTACGGAGGGATGCTGACGACCAATGATTCTGATTTGGCGCTAAAAATAGATAAAATTTATAAAAGCATTAAGTTTCCCAGTTTTTTTTGGATAAAGCAGCAATTGCTGCATCCTGTCTTATTCAATTGGCTTATCCTCCCCACCTATAAGCTATTCGGAAAATACCTGCTGGTGATCTTTCAAAAAATCAATCTGCTTTCAAAGGCGGTGCATTCCAAAGAAAAAGTCGGAAAAATGCCGGGATATTTCCCGAAGAGGCTTCCTAATTCCTTGGCCGTCCTAGCCTTAAAGCAGTTCGGGAAAATGGATAGATTCAACGAACACAGGAAAACAATAGCCAAGATATACAGGGATTCTCTGAAGGATTTTGAGGTTCCCTTGGATTTTCAGCAGGTTTATTTGAGGTTTACCGTCAAACATCCCAAGGCCCATAGTATCATCAGATATTTCTGGAGAAAGAATATCCTAATAGGAGACTGGTATACGAGCCCTTTGGCTCCCAAAGATACAAAAGCAGATAAGATTTTTTACATTCCAGGATCCTGCCCTAAAGCTGAAAGACTTGCCCAGACAACTTTCAATCTTCCGACCCACATCAATATCACCAAAGAGGACGCTGAAAAGATCGTCGGTTTGTTAAAATCTTATGGAAATAAGGGAAATTGAGGATAAAGAAATATGGGATGGGTTTTTCACAGAGCAGAAAGAAAAAACTTTCCTGCAGTCCTTTGATTGGGGAGAGTTTAATATGGAGATGGGGAATAAAGTATGGAGGCTGGGCCTTTTTGATAAAGAAAGGATTGTTTCTTTGTTCCTTGTTTCCAAAATAAAGGCAAAAAGAGGAACCTTCCTTTTGGGACAGCACGGCCCCGCCGTTCTGCCATCTTTCTCTAAAAAGGAAATCCTCGGGTTGATTCTCTCAGAGTTAAAGAGAATCGGAAAGTCGGAAAAGGCGGACTTTGTAAGGATCAATCCTTTATGGGGGAGGAGCAAGGAGAACGAAAAGATAATGGAAGATCTCGGATTCAGGAAATCCCCGATGCACGCCAATTCTTATGAATCCACCTGGAAACTTGATATTGCTCCCTCCGAGGAAGAGATAATGAACGGAATGAGGAAAACTACCAGATATCTTATCCGCCAAACCTCAAAAAACAGCGATATTTCAATAGAAAAGAGCGACAGGGTGGAAGATATCGGCCTCTATCAGGAGTTGAACAAAACTGTCGCCAAAAGGCATAATTTCGTGTCCTTTCCCCTGGATTTCGTCAAAAAAGAGTTCAAGGTTTTTTCTGAAAACGGCAATGCTCTTCTTTTCTTCGGAAAATACAAGGGAAAAATCGCCGCAACCTCCCTAGTTATTTTCTGGTCAGGCAGCGCTTATTACCACCAAGCAGCTTCCGATTCAAAATATTCAAAGCTTTCCATACCTTATCTCCTGCAGTGGGAAGCGATAAAAGAGGCCAAAAAAAGGGGATGCGGCACGTATGATTTCTGGGGGTATGTGGATCCAAAAAATAATCCCAAGCATCCTTGGGCGGGGCCGACTCTCTTTAAAATGGGCTTTGGCGGAAGGGGGTATGAATATTTAAAGACCTACGATTATCCTCTGTCTTGGAAATATTTTTTCATAAACATTTTTGAGAACTTAAGAAAAATGAAGAGAGGATTGTAATATGAACTATTACAGAAAGCCCCACAGGTATAAAAAAAGGGAAAGCGTTTTAAAGAGCAAGTTTTTTTTATTCAGCCTGGCCGGCTTTATCGTTCTAATAGGTTTCATCTACCTCTTATGCCTTTCCCCCTTTTTGCAGGTGGAAGAAATAATAGTGGAAAGGGAAAGCGTGGAAGAGGCTCCTGGCATTTTTGCTGTTTCCCCCGAGATTATGGCAGACGTCAAGGTTTTAGCCGAGAATGTCTTGAGCAAAAAGTTTCTTTTCTGGGACACGAAAAGCATGTTCTTTTTTGATTCGGGAAGCCTGGAAAAAGGGATTGCGGAGAAATATCCTGAGTTAGAATCGGTAAAAGTGAGGAAGAAATGGCCGGATAAGATAAAGATTGAATTGGCCAGAAAAGAAGGAGTGGCCCTTTTAAGCACCGAGGAAGGATTTCTCCTCTTAGACTCCCTCGGGGAAATATTCGATACGTACCTGCCGGGCGGAGATTTGCCTGTCTTAGTAAAGCCAGATTATTTCTTGGAATCTAAGGAAGCCGTTGTTTCCGAAGACGATTTAGAGAAGATATTATATATTGAAAAGAGCCTCGGGTCTTTAGGCATTGAGGTGGATAATTTCCTGCTGTTTTCGGAAGACAAGCTGATAATAAAAACGGCCGAGGGGTGGGAGATATATTTCACGCTTCAAAAAGACTCAGACTGGCAGATTGCCAAGCTGAATGCGGTGCTGGAGGAAGTTGTTACGGCGGAGAGGAGAGGGGATTTGGAATATATAGAAGTCAGATTCTCCAACCGAGTATTTCCGAAATATAAAGATTAGTCTATATAGTAGACAAATATGGAATATCCCATTTTAGCGACAGGTTCCTTGTCTTTCAGCCAATTGTAATATCCGGTTTCCTGGTTAAAGCCGGGAACAGGATCGGCTATTCCTCTCTGGAGCTCGTTCACCGACACCGCCACCCATCCCTTGGGCGGCTCCGTTATTTCCTTCGGTTTAAGGCGGACATATTTGTCTTTCAGCCAGTATTCGGGGTTTTCTCCGCCGAAATAGTCTAAGTTTATTTTCTCTATGTTGTTTTTCTCGACAAAAACCAGGAGCCTGTAGAAATCCTGGCCCCAATCGTAGTTAGAGTCTACGGCATATTTGTATCCCGTGTCGGACCCGACTAATTCATTATAGTAAGAGATATAGTGGGGGAAGGCGGAAACGGAGGATCCGATGTGCCAAAGGAAGAGAATTGCAGAAAGGGATAAGAGTATTTTTCTTATTTTTCCCCGGCTCCTGTCTATTATTGTTTTCAGCCCTAAAACCGCCAGGATAAAAATAAACGGGAAGGTGGGCAGGAGGTGCCTGATGCCTATATTCAGGTTTCCCAGAACAGCAGCGAGCCAGTAAATGGCTATAAAGACAATGAAGGAAAATAAGGTGAAATTGTTCTTAACCCATTGTTTCAGCGAGAATCCGCGCCTCATTAAGAGTATTGATCCGATTAACGCTGTCAGGCAAATCAATAAGAAGGGCAGAGACTCTTTCAATAAAAATATTGTCGGGAAATAGTACCACCAGGCGGACGTGGAAACTTCTCCGAGGAAATAGACAGTGTTTCCGAAAATTGTCCTTTGCCCGGCCATTAATATCCCCCTGAAGAATTGGGAGAAAGGCCTCAAAAGAGGCTTATCGGCCATCCAAATGTCTGCGTTTTTTAATATTTGCATGCCGCCTTGTCCCAGATCCGAGACAGTATCTCTTTTCTGCTGTTCGGGCGGATAATTCTGGAGGACGAGCTGGTAGATCGGCCCTACGACGAATACCATGGCAAGCACTCCTATCAATATCGCCTTTAGCGCGTAAGAAAGTAGATTCTTCATTTTTTGGTTATTTGAGAATAAAAGAGCATAGACTATCGTTATTATTGCGAAAAAGGGAACAAGCAACACTAAAGAGAACTTGCAAAGCAGGGCTATTCCAAAGCCCAGGGCTGCCAGGATGATGTTTTTGGCTTTGGGACTGGGAAGGAATTTCAGCCAGAAATAGGTAGCCAGGACTGCCCCGAAAGCAGCTCCGACATCGGTCGTCACCAGCCTGCCGTTCGCAAGAATGGTCGGAGAAAAACAGAAAATGGCTAGGACCGCAAGAGCCGCTTCGTTTCCGGCCAGCTTCCTTGCCCATTTAAAAACAAAGAGGCCCAAAAGAAGCGTCAGCAGTATCATGGGGATTCTTGACCAAAAGATTATTTCTGTCGGGCTGTTTCCTGATCCGTACAGGAACTTAGTCCCCAAATCAAACTGGACCCACCAGGCCGGGGCCGAATCTTGGATCCAGGTCTGGTCTTCCAAAGGGAAATTTAGGTTTAAAAAAAGAAGCGGCAGGGCGGCAATTCCTTTCAGCAGGGGAGGATGCTCGGGGTTGACCCTGTAATCCTGCTGGGTCAAATAAGAGTATCCGGCAGGTATGTGCGCCAGTTCGTCGTAGGTCAGGGAGTCTTCCGTCATACTGAAGAAAGCTCCGGCGAACATCGTTATTATTAATAATCCCGCAAAGAGATAAGTTAGCTTGTTGGACATGTTTGAGTATTATTACATTGTAGCAGTGGCAGTCGTATTGACAAGCTTTTCCTATCTGTTATTTTAAATTAATCAGCATATGAACAGGAAGAATCTAACCGTTACAGTATTATTGTTGAACGTCGTGGCTTACGATGTCTGGTTAGATTGATTTAATTAAAAAACATTCAAAAGAACAATCTGGCCAGCAAGCCAGATTTTTTAGTTCATTGAAAAAGACCAGGGCACAGTATTCTTTAATTCCAGGTTTCCGTTTCTGACCCATGGATTCGGAAACAGAAAGGGTATGGGCTTGAAAACAGCGGGCCTATAACCTAGGGCGGGATATTCCTTTACAAAGGGAATCATTCCGCCTTTTTGTGTTTGGCACTCTTGACATTAGACTGCCAAATCAGCTATTATGGAATATATGCAAATAACCGAGAGGCAAAAACTTATTCTAGACAAGCTGGTTGAGGAATATATTTCTTCCGCCCAGCCCGTCAGTTCCCAAACCCTGGAGGGGAAGTACAGTTTCGGTTTCTCCCCGGCTACGATAAGAAGCGAGATGTACAAGCTTACTGAAGCAGGATATCTTTCCCAGCCCCATACCTCTTCCGGAAGAGTTCCCTCTGACAAGGGATACAGGTTTTACGTGAACAATCTTCTTCAAGAAAAAAAGATTAAAGAGAAGCCAAGCGTTAAAGAATTGTCAGAGAAAGAGAGCTTGCTGGCGGAGGACGAGATAAAGCTTTTACAGTCTATTACCAGAGATCTCGCCGATTCTTCTTCTGCTTTGGCCTTTACCTTCAACGACAATGTCTTTTGGAAAGACGGCTGGAGCCGCGTTTTCAAAGAGCCCGAATTCAAGGAAGCGGATTTGCTGGAAACCTTCACTGATTTCCTTGAAGATTTTGAAAAAGACATCCAGGATTTTGAGCTTGGCCCCGACTTGAAAGTATTCATAGGGAAGGAGAATCCGTTTAATAAGGTGAAGGATTTCAGCATCATCATTTCCCAGTGCAGTTTTCCGAAGAAGGAAAAGGGGTACCTGGGAATTGTGGGGCCCAAAAGAATGGCGTACGAAAAAAGCATTGATTCAATTAATAATTTAAAAGAAATATTAAAAAGCTTATGAGTGAAGAATTAAAAAAAGAGCTGCAAGAGTGCCAGAAAGAGCGGGACGAGTACCTTGCTGGCTGGCAGAGAGCAAAAGCGGATTTTATAAACCACAAGAGGGAAGAGCTGGAAAGGATGCAGGAAATAATAAAGTTCGCCGAGGAAGAGATGATATTAAAATTTCTTTCCATAGTGGACGACTTCGATCTGGCGGAGAAGCATTTGACGGACCAGGAGAAAGAGGACGAAAAGATTAAAGGAATTTTACAGATAAAACGGAGAATTAGAGAATTGTTGAAGAACAGTTCGGTGGAAGAGATAAAGGCCTTGGGAGAGAAATTCGACCCGAGCCTTCACGAAGCCGTAGAGCTCGTGGAGTCGGACAAGGAGCCAGGAATTATAATAGAAGAATTGCAAAAAGGGTATTTGATGGCCGGAAAAGTGGTAAGGCCTTCAAAAGCAAAAGTTTCAAAATAAAATCCCCCTTTAGTGGTTAAAAAAAAGGGGGAAAGGAGTCAAGAGTTGTATTCCTTGTTCCCTATGTCTGCCCCGGAAACTGCGAGGGACACTACCATGATAGAAACCATCGCAATAAACGCATAAAGATGAATTTGCATCTCCGGGTCTTCGCCAAGAGAAATGCCGAAAAGGAAGACAACAAACAGGAGCAGAAAGCAGATAATGTAAAGAATGATTTCTTTTAACCTTCCGCTTTCCGCCAAAAATTGGTTTATAAGGAACAGCATAAAGGTGATAAGCACAGAGACAAGGATTCCAAAAACTACTGTATTTTCCATGTCACACCTCCTGTCAATAGAATAACATATATTAACAAATTGTCAATTAATTAAATAAAAAAACAAAAATATGAGTAAAATATTAGGAATAGACTTAGGTACGACTTATTCAGCCATGGCAGTGGTGGAAGGGGGAGAACCCAAAATCATAGAGAATAAGGAGGGGAACAGGACTACTCCTTCGGTCGTTGCTGTCACAAAGCAGGGAGAAAGGCTGGTCGGAGTGCTGGCCAAGAGGCAGCAGATTACCAATCCCCAGAACACAATCTTCTCCGCCAAGAGGCTGATCGGCAGGAGATTTTCTGATGCCGAAGTGCAGAGGGACAAGAAGCTGATGCCTTATGAGATAAGGGAAGGATCAGACGGCGGCGTAGAACTTAAACTCGGAGAAAAATGGCTGAAGCCCG
The DNA here is from genome assembly GCA_041653495.1 of Minisyncoccota bacterium. Classification (GTDB taxonomy): domain Bacteria; phylum Patescibacteriota; class Minisyncoccia; order Minisyncoccales; family RBG-13-42-11; genus JBAZFF01. The sequence goes on along the minus strand of JBAZFF010000001.1, from coordinate 63,004 downwards.
TAGAGGTTTCGGCAATGGTTTTGCAGAAACTGAAAGCGGATGCCGAAGCCAAATTGGGAGAGACCATCACGGAAGCCATAATAACCTGCCCCGCTTATTTTGACGATTCGCAGAGGAAGGCCACGAAGATTGCGGGAGAAATAGCAGGGTTTAACGTAAAGAGAGTTATTAACGAGCCTACGGCCGCAGCTTTGGCTTACGGCTTGGACAAGAAAAAGGGGCAGCAGATAGTGGTTTATGATTTTGGAGGAGGGACTTTCGATATCTCCGTTTTGGATGTTTCTTCCGATACGGTGGAAGTAAAAGCTACGGGTGGAGACACCCACTTAGGGGGAGACGATTTTGACCAGAAAATAATGGATTGGCTTGTGGATTACTTTAGGAAGGACCAAGGGATAGATCTGTCCAAAGACCAGCTGGCCCTCCAGAGGCTAAAGGAAGCTGCTGAAAAATCAAAAGTAGAGCTGTCTTCCGCCGTGGAGTCAGAGATCAATCTTCCTTTCATAACTTCCGACGCTTCCGGGCCGAAGCATCTCTATTACAAGCTGACCAGGGCTAAATTGGAAGAATTGGTCAGGGATTTTGTTTTAAAGTCAATTGACCTGGTCAAATCCACTCTCAAGGAAGCCCATTTAGAGACTAAAGATATAGAAGAAGTCGTGCTGGTCGGAGGCCAGACAAGGATGCCTTTAATCCAGGAAGAGATCAAGAAGCTTTTCGGGAAAGAAGGGAACAAGTCCATAAACCCGGACGAGGTCGTGGCCTTGGGAGCTGCAATCCAGGGGGGTATCATGCAGGGGGACGTGAAGGACGTATTACTCTTGGATGTCACTCCTTTGTCTTTGGGAATTGAAACCATGGGGGGAGTCAGCACGGTTTTGATCCAAAAGAACACCACAGTTCCCACCGCGAAATCCCAAATATTCTCAACGGCTGCAGACAACCAGCCTTCCGTGGAGATACACGTTCTGCAGGGAGAAAGGCCTATAGCCCAGGACAACAAGTCTTTGGGTAGGTTCATGCTGGACGGGATTCCGCCTGCTCCCAGGGGTATTCCCCAAATTGAAGTATCCTTTGACATAGATGCCAACGGGATATTGAACGTTACCGCAAAAGACAAGGCCTCGGGGAAGACCCAGTCCATAAGAATTGAGGGGTCTACCGGTATGTCAAAGGAGGAAGTGGAAAGGATGAAGAAAGAGGCAGAGGCGCATGCGGCAGAAGACAAGAAGAAGCAGGAAACTATTGAGGCAAAAAACATAGCGGACAATTTGGTTTACCAGACTGAGAAGACCTTGAAGGAAATGGGGGACAAGGTTTCCGGCGACAACAAGAAAGATATAGAAGGAAAGCTGGAAGATCTGAAGAAAGTGAAAGACGGCGACAATCTGGAAGAGATAAAACAAAAGACTGGGGATCTTTCCCAGGCCATCCAGAAAATCGGGGCCGAGATGTACAAGAACACGCAGCAGCAAAATCCTAACCAGCAGAATCCCGAGGAAGGAGAGTTCAAAGAAAAGAAATAATATAAATGAAAGATTACTACGAAGTCCTTGGAATATCCAAGGATGCTTCACAGGATGATATCAAACAGGCCTACAGGAAGCTGGCCCATAAGTATCATCCTGACAAAGGGGGCGATGAGAAAAAATTCAAAGAGATAAACGAAGCTTACCAAATCCTTTCAAATAAGGATAAAAGATCCCAATACGACCAATTCGGGCAGACTTTTGATGGATCCGGCCAGGGGGGATTTGATTTCAATTTCGGACAGGGATTCGGCGGCCAGGAGTTTGATTTTGATTTGGGGGACATGATGGACCAGATCTTCGGATTCGGCCAGAGGCAGAGGAAAGGGGAAGCAAAAGGGCGTGATTTGGAAGTGGAATTGGAAATGGATCTGAGGGAAGTCCTGCTCGGAGGGGAAAAAGAGATAAATATTGACAAGCTCGTTGCCTGCCAGAGATGCAAAGGAACGGGGGCGGAACCCGGAAGCAGAGTAAAGGAATGTTTTTCCTGCCGGGGCACGGGGCAGGTCCAGGAGATAAGAAGAACTCCCCTCGGCTCGTTTACCAGGGTGGGAGTCTGCCCTGAATGCAAAGGGGAAGGAAACGTTCCTGAAAGGTTCTGCAACGTCTGTAGGGGTGAAGGCAGGATAAAAGAGAATGAAACCGTAAGGATATTCATCCCCGCTGGCGTTGATACAAATCAAGTTATAAAAGTGGAAGGAAAAGGAGAAGCTGGCAGAAGGGGAAAGAGAGCCGGGGATTTATATGTTAGGATTTTTGTAAGGCCCGATACTAATTTTAAGAGGAAAGGCGACGACTTGTACGCCAAGTCTGAAATATCTTTCGCCGCGGCCGCATTGGGCGGGGAGATTGAAGTCCGAATGCTAGACGGAGCTTCCATTCTGCTCAAAGTGCCCAGCGGGACGGAATCCGGGAAAGTTTTGAGGATTTCCGGGAGGGGCATTCCCAGGTTCTCGGGCTACGGCCGGGGAAATGTATACGTCGAGCTGAAGGTGAGGGTTCCAAAGAAGCTGACTAAAAAGCAGAAAGAACTACTTGAAGAATTGGGGCAAGAGGGTATATAATAGAAGCATCGTTTTGCCCCTATAACTCAATTGGTAGAGTAACTGCCTTTTAAGCAGTAAGTTGCAGGTTCGAGCCCTGCTGGGGGCACAGCCGCAGGAATTGGATTTCTGTTTTTTTATTACTCGGAGCAGTTTTAAAACCGGCCTCTTTTTAGTATAATGAAATAATTTTCAGAGAGTTTTGTAGTAAAACTATGAAGGATGATTCTGCTAAAACGGACGAAGACATTATGAATTTGGTCAGATTAGGGGAAACTGATCTTTTTAGCATCTTAATAGAGAGATACGAAGAAAAGATTAAGAGATATGCCAGAAAGTTCCTTTCCGACGGAGAAGATATAAACGATATCGTGCAGGATATCTTTATTAAAGTTTTCATCAATATTAAGAGTTTTGACCTGAAAAGGAAATTTTCAACTTGGCTTTACCGGATAGCCCACAATGAGCTGGTGAACCACCTGAAAAAGAGAAAGAAGATGCCCCTTCCTTTAATAGACATGGATATCCTTTTCCCTTATTATATTTCAAAGAACGAGGCAGGTGAGGAAATGGACCGTAGGGATTTCTCCAAAAAGATTGAAAGCTGCGTGAACGAACTGGACTGGAAATACAGAGAGCCGATCTTCTTATATTATATGGAAGAGCTCAGCTATAAAGAGATATCGGAAATACTTCAGGTGCCCGTTTCTACGGTTGGAGTAAGGATAAAGAGGGCCAAGGAGATGTTAAAATCAAGTTGTAAAGATATAAAAGAAATCTATGGATAAAGAAGAACCGAAAGCAATAATAAATAAGATACTGGATAAGGTTAGAAGCGGCCAGATAAAAATGAGGCCGAGCTCTTACTTTATTCTAAAGACGATATTAGCCGTGGCCGTTATTTTTGTAGTTGCAGCTTCAATCTTATTCTTGATAAGTCTGATCTTTTTCAACTTGAAGGCCAGCGGGGTTTGGTATCTGCCGAGATTCGGATTTCCGGCTCTGGGACCATATATAAAATTACTGCCTTGGGCTCTTATTTCGGCAGTGGGGGCGCTCATTCTTGTTTTGGAAATTTTGGCAAAAAGATTCTCATTCGTATATAAAAGGCCTCTGGTTTATTCTTTGATAGTCATAGCTCTCTTAGTTTTTATGGGCAGCTTAATTCTGGATAGGACTCCTTTACATCCAAGCATCTTTTCATCCCAAGAAGACCCTCTTAAGAATCCTTTCTACCGGGACATCGGGATGATGCAAGAAAAGGGGATATACAGGGGGACTGTTTTAAGAATCTTGGAACAGGGATTTATCATTGAGACCCTGGAAGATTCAGAAATAGAGATATTAGTTGACAAAGATACTAAATTCATTCACAGAGAAGACTTGGAAAAGGAAGATTCGGTAGTCGTTTTTGGAGAAGAGGAGGAGGGGAAAGTGCGCGCTAAGGGCGTTTTAGAGATCAACGATAATCTGCGGGATTTCCCGCCCTTTAGACCTGATAATGGTCCTTTGCACGGACCACCTGAATCACAGGATAAAATGCCGCTCTAAAGAGCGGCTTTTTTGTTTGGAATAAAAACCTCTTTACTTTGTAGTAATAAGTGAAAGGTCGGAAATATGAAACAAAGAATTAAATGAAGAAAATAACCTATTTGATTATGACGTTAGTCGCAGTCGGCATTCTCGGGTTCACAGTGGCGAACGCCCAGGCCGACAATGGAGGATTCCATTCGGCGCTGATCCAAGAGCTCGTAGAGAGGTTTAATCTAAACGAACAGGAAGTACAGGAAGTGTTCGACGAGTTTGAGGCGGAAAATAAAGAACAGATGGAGGAGAGAACCTCACAAGAATTCACCAATCTGACGGAAGAGCAAAAAACCGCTATCTCCGAAAAGATGGAGGAGATGAAACAGAAGATGGAAGGAATTAAGGACCTTTCTGGAGAGGAAAGGCAGGAGGCCATAGATCAGATTAAGGAAGGAATGGAAGCTTGGGCCGAGGAGAATGGGATAGACGCTCCCTGTTTTAGAGGAATGTTCGGACGAGGAGGCCCTCACGGCCAAAGGGTGGAACAACCCATAAAGTAATAATAGTAGTCTGGGTTCTCCGCTCCGAACGAAGAACGGAGAACTTAGATTATTCAAATTTATGGTAAGAAAATTATTTAATAAAATGTTCAAGCACAAGATTCTGACGCTATTAGCCGCAGCCGCGCTTTTAGTCGCAGGCATTTTCATATATCAAGGGAATAGCGAGGAAACCCTTGTCCGATATGTTACAGCTGCAGTGGAAAAAGGAAGCATAGTCATTTCCGTTTCCGGTTCCGGGCAAATATCGGCCTTAGAGGAAACTGACATTAAATCCGAGGTAAATAGCGCAGTTTCCAATATTTATGTGAAAAAAGGCCAGGAGGTGACAGCCGGCCAACTGGTAGCTGTGTTGGATAAAAGTGATTTGGAAGACGAATTAGAAGATGCGGAATTGGCTTACGATTCCGCCAAAGAGGATTTGGAATCTCTGACAAACCCCGATGAAGACGACATAAAAGATGCCGAGGATGCCTTGGCGGATGCTAAGGAGGCCGAATTAGACGCCGAAGACGCCATAGCCGAATCTTACGAAGATGCTTTTAATGATTTAAGCAGCACTTTTTTGGATCTGGCCGAAGTTGTCGATTATGCGAAAAACATTCTATATTCATATGATATAGCCGAGGATGAGGCGAGGTTCAATAATTCAGACGACAATAAAACGGTTTATGAAAATCTTTTTGCGCTGGAGGACAGGGCCGAAGTTGTCCCTTTCTTGACGTCTGCCGACGATTCATATCTTTCCGCGAAGGAAGATTACGATGAAGTCTTTTCGGAATTCAAGTCCCTGACTATTAATTATGAACAGGAGGACTTGGAGGATATTCTGAGCGAAACTTCAGCAGTTGCAAAATCTTTTGTCCAGGTGATAAAGAATGAAATAAATCTCATAGATTTCACGATAGATTATTTGACCGAACAAGATAAAAATGTTCCGTCCCAGATAACTTCCTACCAGTCCGGTTTAAGAAGCAAACTTGTTTCTGCGGCCAGCGTTTCTTCAGCGATATCTTCTACAAAACAATCAATAGAAAACAGTAAAGATGCTCTCTCGGATGCAGAGGAATTGGTTGTCCAGAAAGAAGAAGATCTGGAGGATCTGCTTTCTCCCGATGAGTTGGATGTGAGGTCTATGCAGAGCGCTCTCAGGCAAAAACAGAAAGCGCTTGAATCGGCTCAGGAAGATTTAGCCAATTGCGAAATATATTCTCCCTACAACGGAGTGATTACGGAAGTTTCGGTTGAAAGAGGAGATTCCGTATCTTCGGGCACAGTTTTAGCGAGCATTATAACTCATCAGAAGGTAGCAGAGATAAGCTTGAATGAAGTCGATGCAGCATTGGTGGAGGTGGGCCAGAAAGTGGTTCTTACTTTTGATGCCCTGTCGGATATCACCGCTACGGGAAAAGTCACCGAGGTTGACGAAGAAGGCGAGTCTTCCCAGGGAGTAGTCAATTACGGAGTGGTAATCGCTTTAGATTCTGATTTAGAGAGCGTAAAAACCGGAATGAGCGTCACAGCCGACATTGTTACAGAGATGAAACAGGATATTCTAACCGTGCCTAACGGAGCTGTTAAATCCCAAGGTGAGAATTATTATGTTGAATTGGTGGATACCGGGAGCCAGGACAGCCAAACTTTCCTGGCCAACGTTTCCAATGCGGCCTTAGGGAATTATATAAAAACCCAAACTGTGGAAATCGGAATTTCCAACGATTCTTATACGGAAATAGTAAGCGGGCTTGAAGAGGATGATGTTGTAATTTCTTCCTCCGCCAGTATAAGCAACGATTCCGACAGCGAGAGCGAAAGTAGCGATTTCCAAATGCCCGGAGGCAGCATAATGGGCGGGATGAATATGATGAGGTAATCCGTATGATGATTGAAGCAAAAAACATAACCAAAGTCTACAAATCGGGGGATGTGGAAACCCAGATTCTAAAAGGAGTTTCCCTTTCGATAAAAGAGGGGGAATTCGTAGCCATCGTCGGACCGTCCGGATCCGGCAAATCCACTTTAATGCATATTCTAGGATGCCTGGATAGCCCAACTTCAGGCCAGTATTTTCTGGGAGGCCAAGACGTTTCCAGCTTGTCTGACGAGGAATTGGCGGACATTCGGAAGAAAAAAATAGGATTTGTTTTCCAGGCCTTCAATCTTTTAAAAAGAACGTCTGTCATCAGGAATGTCATGCTACCTTTGATTTATACGGAAGTGGACAGGGAAAAGAGAAAGAATATAGCCGAGGAGGCTTTGAGGGACTCCGGCTTGCCTGAAACTCATTTCAACCACCTTTCAAACCAGTTATCCGGGGGGCAGATGCAGAGAGTTGCTATCGCCAGGGCCCTTATCAATGATCCTGATTTGATTTTTGCGGACGAGCCCACCGGAAATCTGGACAGCAAGACCGGAGAGATAGTGCTTGATACTTTCAACAAATTGAACGCGCGGGGAAAGACTATTATTCTGATCACCCACGAAAGGTATATTGCCGAAAGGGCAAAAAGGGTAATCACAATCAGAGACGGGGAAATAGTCGAAGACATCGAGACGGGGAAGTCTAAAGAGGCGAAGCTGATAAAGGAATAATATGCTGTTTGAAGATTTGGTTGAAGAAACATTTTTTGCAATAGTGTCCAATAAAGTGAGGTCCGGCCTTACTATTTTAGGCATCGTCATCGGAGTGGGCTCGGTCATCGCAATGATTTCAGTCGGGCAGGGAGCAACGGGTTCCATAGAAGACAGCATTACTTCCATGGGCAGCAATCTTATTACCGTAAGCCCGGGATCTCAAAGAAGTTTCACCCAAGTTTCTTCAAGCAGGGGAAGTGCCCAGACTTTGACTTTGGAAGACGCGGAAGCGATAGAAGAGCTGGATTATGTGAGTTCAGTCGCTCCTGAATTATCCGGCAGGTATCAGATAGTTGCAAAGGGAAAAGGAACGAATACCAATGCCCAGGTCACGGGCACAAGCGATTCTTATTTAGAGATAAGAAACCTGCAGTTGGAGTCGGGCAGTTTTATTTCAGAACAGAATGTGACGAAGATGTCCAAGGTTGCCATATTGGGCTCCACCGTTAGGGATGATCTCTTTGGGGAAGGAACTGATGCCGTCGGGGAGACCATAAGGATGAACGGGATTAATTTCACGATCATTGGGGTTTTGGAATCCGTCGGAGGAACCAGTATGGGATCCCAGGACAACTACGTCTTTATCCCCGTGACCACGGCCCAGAAATTCCTGGCTGGAGTAAGTTACGTTTCGAGCATTAATATCCAGGCGGAAGATGTTGAAAGCATGGAGCTAGTGCAAAGCGAGATAACCAGCCTGCTTCTTACGAGGCACGAGATATTAGACGAAGATTCAGCTGATTTCAGCGTGAGCAGCCAGGAGGATCTGATAGAATCCGCTTCTTCCACGACTCAGACCATGACAATACTTTTAGCCGCCATAGCCGGAATATCCTTGGTCGTGGGAGGAATAGGCATTATGAATATGATGATGACTACGGTTACGGAAAGGACCAGGGAAATAGGGTTGAGAAAATCAATCGGGGCCAAGAGGAGCGATATTACTCTGCAGTTTCTTTCCGAATCGGTGATGCTCACATTCTTTGGCGGGATAGCCGGGATAATTCTGGGTTTCGTTATTTCTTTTAGCATAAACTTCTTTTCTGATTTAGACACGGAGATATCTTTGTTCTCCATAATACTGGCTTTCGGAGTTTCTACGGGGATCGGAATTGTTTTTGGATACTGGCCGGCCCAAAGAGCTTCAAAACTGAATCCCATAGAAGCTTTGAGATATGAATAATCATTAATTTTAAGATTATGAGAAAACCATTATTTATTCTAATATTCTTAGCAGCAGCCGGAGGCATATTCTTCGGCGGCATGAAATATGGAGAAGGGAAATCTCCTCTAGCGGATTTTGAAGGGATGAAAGATTTCCAGGGGATGCAGAATGCGGATTTGGAAGGAATGCAGTCCGGAAGGGCCGGAGCGAGCGGAGAGATTACTTCCATGGATGACGAAAGCGTTACAATCAAGGATTCTTCCGGGACTGAGACTATAGTTTATTTTTCAGACAGTGTTTCTGTTAGAGAGACGATAGACGCTTCAATCAGCGACTTGAGTGTCGGGAAGCAGATAACGGCAACGGGAGAGGAGAGTTCAGACGGTATTTTTATCGCAAATTCAATACAGATAGGGTCCATGCGATAAAAATAATTGATACCAATCTAACCAAAATATCGCCTTAGGCGATTTTTTGGTGCAAGCTTTCATTGTTTTAACATTTATTGTATGATATATTAATTTATATGATCAAGCTGAAACATTTTGTTTTATTTTTTTTGGGAATTTTATTGGTGGCCGGAGGATTTGGAGGCGGGGTTTGGTTTGAGAAATCGCAGACTGTCTGCCCCGTATGCGCCTTAGAGCATGTTAACCTTTCTCTTTTTTGGGAAACTTGGGAAAAGCTGGAGTCAGAGTATGTGGACAGGGGAGGATTAGATATCCAGAGCATGATTTACGGAGCCATAGAAGGAATGGTCAACTCCCTAGAAGACCCCTATACGGTTTTTATGACTCCGGAAGACACCCAGATCTTTTTAGAGGACGTCTCGGGAAGCTTTGAGGGCGTAGGAATGGAGATAGACGTGAAAGACAACCAATTGCAGGTAATATCGCCTTTGGAAGGAACTCCCGCCCAAGCGGTTGGACTAATGCCCGGGGACAAGATAATGACAATAGACGGTGAGTCTACGGCCGGGATTACCACCAATGGAGCAGTGAAAAAAATCAGGGGGGAAGCCGGAACGCAAGTCGTCTTGGGGATTTACAGGGATAACTGGAAAGAAACCAGGGATATTGCCATCACCAGGGAAGTTATTGTGATACCAAGCCTGAAGCTTGAGCTGAGGAATGACGGCATAGCTTACATCCAGCTTTACCAATTTTCGGAAGCCGCATTTTACGGTTTCAGGGAGGCGGCAATGGACATATTAAACAGCGACGCCGACAGGATAATCTTGGACTTGAGGAACAATCCGGGAGGGTATCTTGAGGTGGCCCAGGACATAGCAGGATGGTTTATAGATAGGGGAGATACGGTCGTGATAGAAGATTTCGGGGACAGGCAGGAAACATACGAATCAAACGGGAATGCGAACTTAAAGCCTTATCCCATCGTAATCCTTATTAATGAAGGGTCTGCTTCCGCTTCGGAAATTCTGGCAGGAGCTTTGAAGGACGTAAACGGGAGCGCTCTGATCGGAGCTACTTCTTTCGGAAAGGGATCGGTCCAGATTTTAGAGACTCTTTCCGGAGAAACTTCTTTGAAAGTGACTGTCGCCAAATGGCTCACTCCTGCAGGAGAGATGATCCACGGGGTAGGATTGGAGCCGGATATTAAGGTTGAAATGACCGAAGAAGATGTCAAAGCCGGGAGGGATCCCCAGCTTGACAAGGCTATTGAAATTATAAAAGGTATGAATTAAAATTATCTATTATGAAAGTAATACTATTAAAAGACGTAGAAAAGATAGGAAAGAAGTTTGAGGTGAAGGAAGTAAAGGAAGGATATGCCATGAACTTTTTATTTCCCCAGAACTTAGCCAAGCAGGCTTCTAAAGAAGCGCTGATCTGGCTGGAAACCCAGAAAGAGATTGAGGAGAAAAAAGCTGAAGAAGGACTAAAGGAGACAGAAGAACTTGCATCTTCCATGGACGGCAGGGAACTTATTTTTGACGTCAAAGTCGGAGACAAGGACCAGCTGTTTGAATCAATTACCGCCCAGAAGATAACAGAAAAATTGAGAGAGGAGGGAGTGGACATCAAGAAGGGCCAGATAGAAATGGATCCGATCAGGGATCTCGGAGAATTTCCGGTCAAGATAAAGTTTGAGCATAATTTGGAAGCCGAGATAAAAGTTATAGTAAACAAGATAGCAGACGAAGAGTCTAATGCCTAAATACATTTTCGTAGCCGGCGGTGTCATGTCCGGCGTGGGAAAAGGCGTGGCGGTAGCTTCAATCGGGAGGATTCTAAAGAGCAAGGGTTTCAGGGTTACTGCCGTAAAAATAGACCCCTATATCAATGTTGATGCGGGGACAATGAATCCAGTGGAACACGGTGAGGTTTTTGTGACCGAAGACGGGGATGAATGCGACCAGGACATCGGGAACTACGAGAGATTCCTGGACGAGGACATCACCAGCGAGAATTACATGACCACCGGGAGGGTTTATCAGTCGGTTATAAACAGAGAGAGAAACTTAGAATACAAGGGAAGGTGTGTAGAAGTAGTCCCGGACATTCCCAACGAAACCATCTCCAGAATCAAAAAAGCAGCCAGAAAGCACAAGGCTGATTTTATTTTAATAGAAATAGGGGGAACGGTCGGAGAATACCAGAATATGCTCTTTTTGGAAGCGGCCAGGATGTTAAGATTACAGCATCCCAAAGACGTTCTGTTCGCAATGGTAAGCTATCTTCCTATTCCTTCCATGATAGGCGAGATGAAGACCAAGCCTACTCAGACGGCAGTCAGGACTCTGAACGAGGCCGGGATACAGCCCGACATAATATTGGCCAGGTCCCAGGTTCCCCTAGACGAGCCGAGGAAAAGGAAGATTTCCGTCTTCTGCAATATCGACAAGGAAGACGTGATTTCCGCTCCGGATGTGAAATCGATTTATCAGATTCCCGTCAATTTTGAGAGAGACAATCTGGGGAAAAGGATACTGAAGAAATTCAAAATGAGGTCTACGAAACAGGATCTCAAAGACTGGAGGAAGCTTTTGAGGACCATTGAAGCCGCGGAAAAGACAGTCAAAATCGGAATCGTTGGAAAATATTTTGAGACGGGAGCTTTTACCCTGATGGACTCTTATATCTCCGTGATAGAATCCATAAAGCACGCCGCCTGGCATTACAAACTGAAGCCCGAAATCCATTGGCTGGCGGCGGGAGAATACGAGAAGAACCCGAGGAAACTGAAAGAATTGAAGGAGTACGACGGGATCATAGTTCCGGGAGGATTCGGCGCCAGGGGAGTCGAAGGAAAGATAAAGGCCATAGAATATTGCAGGAAGAATAAGATTCCTTTCTTTGGATTATGCTACGGGCTCCAATTGGCTGTCGTGGAATTCGCCAGGAATGTCTGCGGGTTAAAGGGAGCGGCTTCAACGGAGGTTGACCCGAAAACTCCATATCCTGTCATAGACGTGATGCCCGAGCAGAAGGCCTTGATCCAGGAGAAAAAGATGGGAGGAACCATGAGGCTGGGGGCTTACAAATGCAGGGTTACTCCGAGAACTATAGCGGCCAGAGCTTACAAAGAACTGGATATTTCCGAAAGGCACAGACACAGGTACGAGGTCAATAATTCCTTCAGGGCTGCCCTGGAAAAGAAAGGAATGGTGGTGGCCGGAATAAATCCCCAGAGAGATCTGGTGGAGATAATAGAACTGCCCGACCATCCGTTTTTCGTCGGGGTCCAGTTCCATCCCGAATTCAAATCCAGGCCGTTAAGGCCCCATCCGCTTTTCAGAGAATTTATTAGAGTTGCCGCAAACAAAAAAGCCAGGCGTTAGGCCTGACTTCTTTACTTTACGCTTACTACTTTTATTAGTTTCTTGGCCCCGTTGAATCTTTTCTTGGATTTAGTTTCAAAATGGATAACTCCTTCCTTTATTGCGTAGATGGTGTCGTCCTTCCCGATTCTGGTGTTCGCTCCGGGATTTATCTTCGTTCCCCTCTGCCTCACGATAATGTTTCCGGGCTTTGCTTTCTGTCCGGCAGACAGTTTAATCCCCAGATACTGGGGGTTGGAATCTCTGCCTAATTTAGTTGAACCTGCGGCTTTTGTCTTTGACATAATGGTTGTATATTATCAGATAGGACGCAGTTTGTCAAAAGGCTTAATAAAAACCCGCCGGAATCCTAAGATTCAGCCAGCGGAGACTATCATATGAATTTATCAATAATAAGAGAATGGGTGAAGAAACGCCAGGGAGACATAATCCTGTGCATAGGAGTCATCTTGATTTCCTTGCTTTCTTTTTTGTTGGGTTATATTGTAGCTAGAGAAGAGCTGAAATGCCCGATTGAGACTTATGAAAGTAGCTATTATAGGAGCTGGGATATCGGGCTTGAATCTGGCAGCGAAACTGGCAGGATCAGGCCACGAGGTAACAGTATTTGAAAAGAAGAATGAGATAGGGAAAAAGGCGTGTTCCGGCCTTTTTTCGGACAGGATATTGGAGTTTATTCCGGAAGCCAAAAGCCTTATTGAAAACGAAATAAGGTCTGTTTTTATTCATTTCCCCAGAAAGACCGTAAACGTCTCTTTTTCCAGGAGATTCCTGGTTATGAGCCATGCTGAATTAGACAGGCTGGTTGCCAGAGAAGCCGCAGTCAATGGGGTTAAAATAAGGCTGCAGAACGAGATAAAAGCCCTTCCGGAGGGGTTTGACAGGGTCTTGGGGTGCGATGGGCCTAACTCTGCCGTAAGGGGCATTTTAGGATTAAAGAGGCCTTCTTTGAGGCTTGGAGTCATGGGATTTGTGAGACAGGAGGACTATTCCGGCTCCGTTGAAACCTGGCCCATAAACAAGGGCTTTATATGGAAGATACCCAGGGGCAAGGAGGTGGAATACGGGGCTTTGGGAGAAATTAAGGAGGTGAAATCCGTTTTTGAAGAGTTCTTAAAGGCGAGAGGATTGGTCTTGGAAAGGGTAGAATCCGGCTTGGTGCCCCAGGGACTTGCAATTCCGAGGAACGAGAAGGTGACCCTTTGCGGGGATGCTGCCGGGCTGTGCAAGTCGTGGTCTGGAGGGGGAGTGGTCTGGGGATTGATGGCGGCAGACATACTATTGAAATATTTTCCAGATTTTCTAGAATATAAGAATAAAGTTGAAAAGTTTTTTCTATTAAGAATTTTTATTTCCAAAGTCGCTACTTTCTTGGTTTACCTCTTGGGGTTCAAATTCCCCTGGCTGCTGCCAAAGAAAGTAAGGATGGAGAGCGACTTTCTTTTTTAATATGGATTCTAAAACAAAAAATATCCCTTATCACGTGGGAATCATAATGGACGGGAACAGGAGATGGGCAAAAAAAAATAATCTGCCCACTTTGGAAGGCCACAGGAGGGGATACGACAAGATAAAGAAGGTGGGGAAATGGTGTAAAGAGAAGGGGGTTAAAATACTGACTGTCTGGGGTTTTTCCACGGAAAATTGGCTTAGGTCCAAGAAAGAGGTTGAATACCTAATGAGGATATTTAAGCTTGCATTAAGCAAGAAGGAGATAGCGTGGATAAACAAGGAAAACATAAGATTGCGGATAATAGGGCAGAAGGAGAGATTCTCCAAAGACATCCAGAAGCTAATGGCCGAAGCCGAGCGGGAAACAAAAAACAATACCGGAGGAATTTTAAACTTAGCGCTCAGCTACGGAGGGAGAGCGGAGCTTCTGGAAGCGGTCAAAAAAATAGCCAAAGACAATATTCCTGCCGCAAATATTACCGAGAAATTAATTTCTGACAATCTTTGGACAGCCGGCCAAAAAGACCCGGACTTGATAATAAGAACCAGCGGAGAGAGAAGAACTTCAGGTTTCTTGTTGTGGCAGTCTGTCTATTCTGAACTGTATTTTTGCAAAAAGTTCTGGCCGGATTTTGAGGAGAAGGATCTGGACGAAGCATTTTTAGATTACGCAAGCAGGGAAAGGAGATTTGGGAAGTAAAGAAAAAGCCCGCATTTACCGCGGGCACAAAAGAACCAGTCTTTTAGTTTTTCCTCTTATAATTAAGACGATTAGACTGGTTTTTTGTTACACATTCTGGTCTTGATTTTTTCCCGCAAATATTGCAATATATTGCTAGTTGAACGAAGAATTAGGAGGAATAAGGTGAAGATCAAATATCTCGTTCCTTTAGCTGGAGCTTATTGGGCGGTGGAGGACAATCATAGAAATAGCATGGAGATACTGATGGCCAACTTTGCCTTGGGTATAATCTCGATGCTGGTTGCTATCGTACTCTTTGCCCTTTAAGCTCGCAGAACCCCCTCGTTTCAAAACCGAGGGGTTTCTATTAGACATAAGACAATTTAAGTGAGAAAATAACAAAATGTTCAGCTTCCAGATTGTCAAAAAATCTAAAAAGAGCAATGCCAGGCTGGGATTGCTGGAAACTTCCCACGGAGTCGTAGAAACTCCGTCTTTGGTTCCGGTGGCCACCCAGGCGGTAATAAAGACTTTAAGTTCAAAAGACGTTTCAGAATCCAAGACCCAGATTTTAATCTGCAACACTTTCCATCTGCACATTCGTCCGGGAGAAGAATTAATTGAAAGATTCGGAGGATTGCAGAAGTTCATGAGCCTTCAAAAGCCCTTGATGACGGATTCGGGGGGATTCCAGGTTTTCAGCCTGGGATTCGGCAGGGATTTTGGGACGGGAAAGATATTAAAGAAACAGAAAGCGGAAGGGATAGAATACGGCCAGCAGCCTAAGCTTTTGAGAATAACAGACAAGGGAGTGAACTTTCGGTCCTTTTTGGACGGCAAAGAACTGTTCCTAGGGCCGGCGGAATCCATAAGAATTCAGGAAAAACTGGGAGCTGACATTATCTTTGCTTTTGACGAATGCACTTCTCCCATGGCTTCCAAGGAATACACCGAGGCTTCTCTTTTGAAAACGCATGAGTGGGCGAAAATATGCTTAAAAGCCAAAAGAACGAAGCAGGCTTTGTACGGGATAGTCCAGGGAGGGAAGTTCAAGGACTTGAGAAAAGAAAGCGCAAGATTCATAGGGTCCCTTCCCTTTGAGGGATTCGGTATAGGAGGGGAATTCGGAGACAATAAAAAGACGATGATAAACATGCTAAAACTCACCCTAAAAGAGCTTCCGGAGGAGAAGCCGAGGCATTTATTGGGGATAGGTTATCTCCAAGACATCCCGAAGATAATAAAAGCGGGAGTGGATACTTTCGACTGCATAGCCCCGACCCATTATGCCAGGAGGGGAATGGCTTATACTTCTGCCGGGGAACTGGATTTAAACAAGGAAATTTTCAAGAAAGACAAGAAGCCCTTGGATTCAAAATGCTCATGTGCCGTTTGCCGGGAATATTCCAGAGGGTACGTACACCATCTGTTGAGAGCTAAGGAAATTACAGGAATGTCCCTGCTCACTTTCCACAATCTTTATTTCTTCAATACTTTCGTCGAAAGGATCAGGAAAGACATTAAATCGGGAAAAATATGAAAAAGGTGGCTGTCGGCGGGACATTTGACATCCTGCACAAAGGGCACGAAGCCCTGCTAAAGAAAGCATTCTCTCTGGGAGAGGTCTCTTTAGGCCTGACTTCCGACAATTACGCCAAAAGGAAAAAGAGGAAGATAAAGAAGTTCTCGGAAAGGAAAAAGAACTTGGAGAATTTGATCAAGAGAAAATTCAAAAAGAGTTTTGCGATTTACAAGATAGAAGACAAATTCGGAGATGCGCTAAAGAGAAATTATGATTACATAGTCGTATCTCCCGAAAGCGTTTCTGTGGCCAGGGAAATAAATGCAAGAAGGAAAAAGCTGGGGAAGAAGCTCATTAAGACAGTTAAAGTGCCTTTTGTCCTGGATAAGTGTGGGAAGCCTATTTCTTCCACTAGGCTGGCTTTCAGCCGCAGCGAGATTATCAAAAAATTAAAATCCTTGGCCGATAAGAAGAACAAGGAGGGTATGGCGAGGTTTGGGATAAGCCCCAAAAATACCTTGGGAATATCAGTCCCTTACTTGAGAGGCCTTGCAAAACAGATAGGAAAGAACCATGAATTAGCTATAGAGCTTTGGAACTCTGAAATACACGAAGCCAGATTGCTGGCGGTTTTCATTGCCGATCCCTGCAAGCTGACTGAGAAGGAAATGGAGTCTATGGCAAAAGACATTGATTCCTGGGATATTTGCGATCAGACATGTTCTTGCCTTTTCGGGGATACGCCTTTTGCGGAGAAGAAAATATTTGAATGGACCAGGAGAAAAAGGGAATTCGTAAAAAGGGCGGGGTTTGTACTGATGGCCGTTTTGGCGGTCCACGACAAATCGGCCGAGGATTCCTTT
This sequence comes from Minisyncoccota bacterium, assembly GCA_041653495.1. Taxonomy (GTDB): domain Bacteria; phylum Patescibacteriota; class Minisyncoccia; order Minisyncoccales; family RBG-13-42-11; genus JBAZFF01. The sequence goes on along the minus strand of JBAZFF010000001.1, from coordinate 46,225 downwards.
TTTGAGAGATTCTTCCCGATAATCAAAAGGGAGGCGCAGGACGATAGGAACTTTGTAAGAAAAGCGGTCAATTGGGCCTTGAGGCAGATAGGGAAGAGGAATAGAAACTTGAACAAGAAAGCTATAAAGGCGGGGAAAAATATTTATGAAATGGATTCCAAATCCGCCAAGTGGATAGCTTCTAACGCCTTGGCTGAATTAAAGAGAAAATTCTAATTGCAATAGTCCTCAAAGCAGTATTTCGCCGCCACCAATCCGCTTGAATCCTTAAGATAAACAGTGTCCCCGAACCTGTCCATTATCTCCCTTTCGTATCTGTCCGTGTATATGTGCCACAAGTTTTGGGTGAAGTTGGAATCGCTGCCGTATTTGGCCAGGCATCCTGAATAGTTGAAGTTGGCGGTCAGATAGGCGATACAGGCGTCCTCGTCGTACAGATCATATTCGTTCATCTTGTCCGTATCCGGGAATTCGCAAGTCCCTATTTCATCCAAAATGAAGTTCTTGCATTTTGCCGAAATGTAGCTGGGCAAACTGTCCGCAGTGGGCCTCGGGCAGCTTTTTGATACTGATATTTCAAAGTTATTGGAGTCTGCATAGTACCCCATGCACTTGTTCGGCCTGAAGCTGAGCTGGCTGAAGGCGAAAGGGCTGGACATGCTGGAGATATAAGCCATATCGCCCCTCCTCAAAAGAATATTCTGGTTCCAGGAAGAAGAATCGTTGGGATCGTACCTTTCAGCTCCCTTCGGTATTGCCACCGTTCCTTTTTCCCCCTCCAAGGTCCATCCCGAGATATTTATAGTCTCCCCGGAAGGTATGTTCGTGGAAAGGGTGATTAAAGAAGGATTGGCCTGATTGTCAGGCGCCTTCAAATTGGAAATCTTTATTTTATTGTAATAGGGAGATACGTTTATGGTTATCGTGTGGTAGGCCGGAGAGGGTTCAGTCAGTTCGTCCGTCCTCCCCCTGACCCAGAAGGCGTATTGGTGGCTCCCGCTCGGAAAAGTCACTTTCCTGTATTTCTGGCTGGTTTTTTTCCAGTCTGTATCAACTCCTTCGGCTTTAGTTTCAAAATAGAGGTCGGACAAATCTACGCTGTCTGAAACCACTGCATCAAACTCAAAAGTCACTTCCGTCGTATCGTCAAAAACATCCTTTGCAGCCGACCCGTATTTTATGTAGGTATTGATGGGAAAATTTGGGTCTATGGAGGTCTGCGCCTGCTGGCCGTCGGAAGATATCTGCGAACCCTGGGAGTTTCCGCCTTGGGACGAAGTATTTCCCTGAGATATCGTTTCTTCCTGCGCCTGTTCTTCCGCCTCCGGGACGTTCGGATCGCCGTTCATAAAAACGCCGGCCAGAGAAACGGCTATTGCGATCACTATGAATGCTATTATAAAAGGCATAAATTTATTTTATTTAATCATAAACTGGCATAAAAGTCATTAGCCTGTGGATTGTTTTTCTTGCATTTTTGCCATTAGGTGCTACGTTTTTATAATGCTTGATTTTAGGAGGGCTGTTTGAAAAAGATAAAAGAATACCAGTGGAGAAAGAGAAAAATACCTTTTAATAGAAATGGTAAAAGAAGCCGGAGAAGCTGATTCTTTGTTCTTTTAAAGGAGGGCTTTTAAACCCTCCTTTTCAATAGACAAGAATAATTAAAAGTGCCAAAATGAATAAAGTTAAAATTAATTATTAAAACTATGAAAAACAAAATAGCATATATAGCGGTTGCATTAATCTTGGTTTTAGCAGGAGGATACCTCACTTGGGACTGGCTGGATCAGGCCGAGGAAGTCCCGGTCCAGGAAGAGGAAGAGGTGGAAATAGATTTAAGCGTAGTGGCCGAAGAAGGATTTGAAGTCAGCGTTCCTTTGAGCTGGTATAAAATAACCCCGCCGGAAGGCATAGCCCTTTATTTGGTTGACTCAGAGAGCGTGGTGACTGATCCCGAAAAAGAGAAAGAAGAGTTCAGGACTTATCTGGCCGTTACTCACGGAGAAAACGGAGGATTGACTCTTTCTGAACTTACGGATCAAATAGAAAGCTTTTTGAAAGATCTGATAGACGGAGAGATCACCTTCGGAGGAAAACAGCCTATGGAAATAGGCGGGAGGAATGCCATAGCCGTGGAAGCGCTAATTGTGGAGGGAGCGTATCAATATAAGACTCTCTTGGTTTCGGTGGAAGGAGAAGGGGATGATGCCTGGACTATGTCTTTCAACACGACTGACGTGAAATGGGACGATTTGAAACCTGTCTTTTACAAAGCCGCGGAAACTTTTAAGGTGAAAATAGCAGATGAAGAAACTGTACAGGAGTAGAAAAAACAGGATGCTGGCCGGAGTCCTGGGAGGATTCGGGGAATATTTCGGGGTTGACCCGACTGTTTTCAGGGTGGCCTGGGTCGTGATTTCCGTATTCAGCGGCTTCTTTCCGGGAATCATTGCTTATTTCTTGGCGGTGCTGATAGTTTCTGAAGAGCCTCAAAATAACAATTAATATCTCAAAAACATGTGGTATGCAATTTCGGGCGCAGTATTATTCTTAATAATAATTTCAATAAAGCAGATAAACCAGTATGAGAGGGGGCTCAGGTTTGTTTTAGGGAGGTACTCGGGGATTATGGACCCCGGCTGGAGGCTTGTCTGGCCAATAGTGCAGTCTTACAAGAAAGTGGACTTGAGAGTAAAAGCGGTGGATGTCCCGAACCAGGAGGCCATTACCAAAGACAATGTTTCCGTAAGCGTAAACGCGGTCATTTACTATAAGATAAGAGAAGCGGACAAGGTTATCTTGGAAGTGGAGAACTTCTATTACGCCATTTCCCAGATGGCCCAGACGACAATGAGGAATGCCGTAGGCCAGGTGGACCTGGACGATTTGCTGGCCCAGAGGGACAGGGTGTCCGAGAATATCAGGGGGATAATAGATAAAGCTACCGATCCCTGGGGGATACAGGTCATAAACGTTGAGCTGAAGGATATAACCTTGCCGGAGGAGATGAAGAGGGTCATCGGAAAGCAGGCGGAAGCCGAGAGGGAAAAGAGGTCTATTATCATAAAGGCGGAAGGAGAGGTGGCAGCCGCTAATAATATGGCGAAGGCTGCCGAAACTTTGGCCTCTTCAAAGGGAGCTCTTCATTTAAGGACATTGCAGTCCATAAACGATATCAGCTCGGATCAGTCCAACACAATTGTTTTTGCCGTTCCGATAGAAGTTTTGAGGGCGTTTGAAGGATTCGGAAAGAAGGAAGAAAAAAAGTAATAATAAAAGCCCCTTGCCAAAAGGGGCTTTTTGTTTAAGCGTACTATTTTCTATGTTCTGCTTTAGCTTCCGCCGCCTCCGCTTCGCTCTTAAACGGCTCTCTTAGGGTTATTCTTATCCTCTCTTTTTCCTCCTCTATCTTAAATAATCCTTTCCATATCTTTTCATTCAATTCCTGCAGAATCAGGAAAGCCAGATGTCGGGAAAAGATGACCTGAAGATACCGTGCGATTCTCTCGGGTGACAAGTGGTTAAAAAGAGCGTGATACGCAGTATGCAGATTTCTGGGAAGATTATTCTTGTTCCACTTAAGATTCTTTAACCAGAAGAACAACTTCCTAGAGAAAACGTGATGCTTCGTTATCTCTGTTGACTCCATCCATTTCTGCTCCCTCTTTTCAGCCCTGCGTTCGTGGAATTTTTTTCTGTCATCTTTCTTCAAAATATAACTCCTCTCTAAAAGTACAAATCCCTCTTTAGAGAATGATAATACAAACATTTTAAAAGATAAAGTCTTTTGCCATTTGCTTCTCTCTTTGCTATTATTTAACAATAAGTTTTTTCATAAGGAGGAAATATGGATAGAAAGATCTTTCAAGTGAAAAATGACTTTAGTCCCAAATTTGTTCCAAAAGGCGATCCCTTGCTGATATCCCATTTTCTTTGGAACTTGTGGGAAGTCACAGCAAACTTCGGAAGAATTGAAGAGGAAGGAATCACTCTGGAAGCGTTAGATATGAAGTCTTCAGTCACCTTTGAATATGACACAGGATTATATTCTTTACTGGTTGATTCCCTGAACCTTCAGGACCAGGAAGATCAAAGGTTTGCCGAAGTTGAACTCTCAAACGGAGTCTTCCTTTCTTGGGATATGATGGTCAGCTCATTGAGCGCCCAGGTCGCCATTACGCTATCGGATGGAGAAGCCGGAAAGAGCGGCCTAATAGACGCGTCGGGTAAAAGATTGCCCTGTCCTGACCCCCTAGGGCTAGATCTCGGCGGCCAAAGACTCTTGCTAGAGTTTATTCCGCTGGAGAGATATGTCCTTAAGCATTCCGAGTTAGTAGCTGCTTAAACCGTTCTTTAGATGGCTGGCGGGCGACCTCCAGCCATTTTATTTGCAAAAAAGGGGAAAAGTGTGAGAATCAATAGTGTCATGGATATTCTAATAGTCATACTTTGTTTTGTTCTGATTATTGTCGGGCTCATCGGAATAATAATTCCTTTCCTCCCGGGGATTGCTTTTGTCTGGCTGGGGATCTTTATTTATGCCTCCAAAACCGGGTTTGAAACGATCTCCCTCGCGACTTTAATAGTATTTTCAGTAATTACCGTATTATTCTTTCTGTTGGATTTCCTTGCGCCCTTGCTGGGAGCCAAGAAATACAAGTCGGGGAAATGGGGGGTCGTCGGAGCTTTCCTCGGAACTCTTCTGGGGGTGGCCACTTTGGGCCCGATTGGCCTGATTTTGGGGCCTTTCCTGGGGGCCTTAGCCGGAGAATTGATTTCAGGCAAGGAAAGGAGCCAGGCTTTCAGTTCCGCTTTCGGAGCCGTAATAGGATTCCTGTTCGGGACATTGCTAAAGCTTATATTCGGCCTGGTGATGTTCGGATTTTTTGTCGCATCTTTCTTCCGCTAATATGTTGATAAAAGTAAAAGTATATCCCTGTTCAAAAGAGAACGAAATAATAAAGAAGGATCCGGACAGCTTTGAAATAAAAGTGAAAGCAAAGCCCGTAATGGGGCTGGCTAACAGGGAAGTGGTGCAGACACTCTCTTTTTATTTTAAAGTCCCTGTTTCTAAAATCAGGCTGGTGAAGGGATTTACGGAAAGGAACAAAATATTCGAAGTGATAGGGTATTGATTTTATTTAACCAAAATATTAAGCTGTTGTAATCACTAGATTAAGGAGGCAATGCGTTGAAGAAAAGAAACGATTTCAAGATCAATGTTTACATCCTTGATTGCAAGCTGAATGTCTATAAGGGGAAGATGAACACAACGACTTGGGAAAGCAGGATTGACTTCGTCTTCGTCAATATAGACGGGAAAGTGAAGAAAATAGGAAAAGAGAAGTGGACGAGACGTTCAGCCTTCGCAGCCTTCCTGACAAGGGAAGAGCTTGAGAAATACAAGAACGTTTTCATCACTTTCTGCCTTGTGAGGGAGGCAGAAGAAGTTTTAGGTCTTTCTGGCCGGTAAGGATTACCGGCCCTTTTTATTGCAAATTGATTATCGCTTTGAATCTGTTAAAATGAAGTATGGACTTTAAAGACTCTATTGAGCTCGCAAATAAAATAAGGGACTGCTCCATGGCTACCGTGGAAGACGGGAAACCCAGAGTGAGGATGATGGGTCTTTGGTTTGCCTCTAAGGATGGATTTTACTTTCAGGCCTGGACTTTCAAGAGCGTTGATGCGCAGCTGAGAAACAATCCCAACATAGAAGTATGCTTTTTTTCTAAAGACAAGGCAGACCCATGCTCTATGATGAGAGTCAGGGGAGAGGTTGAATTTTTGGAAGACCAGCCCCTGAAAGAAAAAATGTTGAAAGACAGGCCTTTTCTTATTGAGTTCGGCGCCAAAGGCCCAACAGACCCGAGGCTTTCGATATTCAGGATAGCCCACGGCAGCATATCCTTCTGGCCGTCAGCGGAAGGGAAAACCGCCAAGGCTCAAGTAATTAATTTTTAATAGTATGAACTCTAAAATAATAAGACTGGAGATTCTGGGAATGTTTTTCATTTCCATCTTGGGGAGCGTGCTGCATTATACTTACGGCTGGTCGGGAGGGAACCAGATAGCGGGGGTTTTCTCGGCGGTAAACGAGAGCACATGGGAGCATTTGAAGCTGGCCGCAGTTCCCGCATTTATTTTTGCTCTTCTGGAATATTTTCTCTTTAAGCTCCGAGCCAATAATTTCTGGCTGGCAAAGGCGGTAAGTCTTATCCTGATTCCGGTCCTAATAGCAGCATTCTTCTATTCCTACAAGGCCATTTTAGGATACAATCTTTTGGCCCTGGATATCTCAATATTCGTTTTGGCTGTTATAATAGGGCAGTTAGCGAGCATATTCATAATGACCAGGCGGGATTTCTCTTTCGGGCTTAACAAGATATTCGTATTATTGATTCTGGCCCTGTTTTCCCTGTTTACATTCTTTACCTTCCGTCCGCCAGACTGTTTCCTGTTTGAAGATCCTACAGCTGCCGAACAATCTATTACGGAAGGATTCATTATCCGCCAGGACGAGTTTTACAATATAAACGTAAGGTATCCGCAGATTGCAGGAGCGGAAAATGCCTTCAATGCCCAGATACTCCAGCTCCTTTCCGACAAAGTTGAGCTGTTTAAGGTAAACGCAATGGAGGCTTGGGAGGCGAGGAAGGAGACTGCTCTGCCCGGGGAAGAAGTCTCGGAATATCCGGAGGCCCCGTTTGATTTTATCTGCCAATGGAGCCCCGTCTTAGTTTCAGACGGGCAGATAAACTTCGTGTTGGACATCTATTATTACGAAGGCGGCGCCCACGGGACGAACGAAGTCTTAGCTTTCAACTATGATCTTAAGGAAAAGAGGCAGGTTTCAATCATAGATTTCCTTGATTCTTCTCAGGAATCTCTGATTCGGCTGTCCGAACTGGCCATAGCAGACGTTATCTATCAGCTGGAGCAATCCGGAACCCAAATAGACACTTCTTTGGAAGAATGGGTGGACCAGGGAGCGGGCCCCGACTGGGAGAACTATGAGAATTTCAACTTTAACGAAGACAGCCTTATAATCTATTTTCAGAGGTACCAGGTGGCTTTCGGGGCTTTCGGGTCCGTAACGGTCATCCTGCCCAAGGCGGCATTGCAGGCCGGCTCAGTCTATTCTCCTTACTTTTAACTTTTTGCCGCTTTTTTCGTATTCTTTTAATATGGCCCAAACGGTAAAAATTGAAGATTTCGGGGGAGTTTACGATAAATACGTAAGGCGAATTTATAATTTCATTTATTACAAGACCCACCACAAAGAGACTGCGGAGGACCTTACCAGCCAGACTTTCGCGAAGGCTCTGAACAAGCTTTCCGACTTTGACGGGGAGAGAGGATCTTTTTCCTCCTGGCTTTATGCCATAGCCAGGAATAACGTAATTGATTTCTACAGGACCAGGAAATCCAATATCAACGTGGAGGATGTGTGGGATTTGGCAGACGATACGGACATAGAGAGGGATATAGAAGCCGCCCAGAAGCTGCAGAAGGTCAGGAAATATCTGAAAGCGTTGAAGCCGGAACAGAGGGAAGTAGTGCTCCTGAGAGTCTGGGGGGATTATTCCTACAGGGAGATAGCCGAGATTATGGGAAAGACGGAGAACAACTGCAAAGTGCTGTTCTCAAGGACCATGAAGAAGCTCAGGGAAGACATGCCCCTTTCCGCTTTTCTGTCCCTGTTACTTTTTTAGATTAAGCGGCGTATTAAACAGTGTATGGATAAGAAAATAAAACAAATATTAAAAGACATATATTCCATTGATAAGAGCCTGCAGCCCCAGGAGGAATATTTAATAAAGCTGATCCAGGAGCTTCTGCTTTCAAAGCCGGACAGCGCGATAGACGAGAATTTCGTTTCCAGCCTCAGGGCCAGGGTTTTGGAAATGTCGAAATCATTAAGAGAGGAAAGACCTAGATTTTCATTCAGCAAATTGTCTTACGCTTTTGCCGGAACAGCGGTGATTCTGCTGGCTTTAATATCTTTTATCAACCTTCCCGAGCAATCGATACAAGGCCTGGTGGTGGACAGGGCGAAGGACAATGCCTTCGGAGAAATCACGTTCTCGGCAGATTCATCCGAGGAAAGCGCCCAGGATTACATAGGCAGCTCAGAGAAATTCGGATTAGGAGGAGCTGGCGACGGGAACGATTCCAAGAGCGCTCCGTCTGCCCTAGACAGCGAGACATCTATGGTGTTTCCGGATCTGGTGAATTACGAATATGTTTATGCGGGAGAGGATTTCGACATCCAGAACGGAAAGGTGACGGTTTACAAGAAGACTTTGGAATACAATGATTCCTTATCCGGCCTGCTAAAAGGGATAAAACTGGACGGAGTCGATATCGGCAAGTTCAGCAATTTAAAGGTGGACAGCATTCAGATATCCGAGGATAAGGATCAAGGATACATTTTATACGCATATCCTAAAGAGAATATTGTGTACATTGGCCAAAACTGGGAAAAGTGGCCCGGGTATTATGACGGCAGGGAAAACCAGCAGTCATCCTTTGCCCAGTTGCCCGATTCCAAGGCTATAGAGATAGCGGATAAGTTTCTTTCGAATTACAATATAGACCACTCCGCCTTCGGGAGCGGAGAAGTAATCGGGCATGCAAACATTGAGGACGCGATTACAGAGTCGGCCACTGTAGTTTATCCTCTGCAGATAGAAGGGAATGACGTTTACAGCCAGTCGGGATACAAATACGGGCTGAATGTGGTGGTGGATTTCAGAACGGGAAAAGTGGCCAACGTCAGCAATATAAACGCAGGGAATTTCCAGAGCTCCGATTACGATTCAGATCTGACCAAGGAACAGATCATTTCCTACGCCAAAAAAGGAGGAATCCAGGGAAGCTACGTTTACGAGCAGGCCGCAAAGACCGTGGAAATAAGGATGGGAACCCCCATTTACGCATTAGTGCAGACTTGGAAGTACGACGGCAGCGAATCTTTTGAACTGCTGGTCCCTTCGCTGATCTTCCCGGTTGAGAACATTGAGAACTACAAATATTATTACGGGAGCGATGTCGTAGTCCCCTTGGTCGGGGGAATGATGGAACAGGAAATAAGCGTGCCGATGATAGACCTGGCAGAATAGCATAAAATGCCGCAGGCTTGTCCTGCGGTTCTTTGTCTCTTTATTTGTTGATTAATTTGCAGATTGTGCTAATATGACCTTGTTGAAAATTTAGTCGAGTTTTTCATATTATAAACATCCTATTTAACATGGAAGGAACAATTAAAAACCTCATAGACAAGGGCTTCGGGTTCATCACCGTAGACGGTGAAGAAAAGGATTTATTCTTTCACAAGAACGAGTTGAAAGACGTAAATTTCGAAGACTTGCAGGTGGGCGACAGAGTGTCTTTCGAGAAAGGAGATTCTCCCAAGGGACCTAACGCCGTGAACGTAAAGAAAATATAAGATATTTGATAAAGTAGCCCTGACGGGCTATTTTATTTTGACTTTTTGTTAAAATATGGTATCCTAAACGAATCAAGCGACCGCAGAGAGATAAATTCTTACTTATTTATGCAATCTTCTTGCGTTGCCGAGAAGATTTTTTATTTATATGGAGATCAGAAACATAGCAATAATAGCCCATGTAGACCATGGTAAAACAATGCTTACGGACGCCATCTTGAGATATACGGGAGCGATGGAAACCGGAGAGAGCATGGATTCAAACGCACTCGAAAAAGAGCGCGGCATTACCATATATTCAAAGAATGCCACTGTTTTCTACAAGGGGACGAAAATCAATATCGTGGATACTCCGGGACACGCCGATTTCGGTTCGGAAGTGGAAAGGGTCCTAAAGTCAATTGATTCTGTTTTGCTGGTAGTGGACGCCCAGGAAGGGCCGATGCCCCAAACGAGGTTTGTTTTGAAGAAGTCTTTGGAATTGGGGTTGAGGCCGATATTGATCATAAACAAGATAGACAAGCCCGCTGCCGACCCGAACAGGGTTCATGAAGAGGTTTTTGAGCTGTTTGCTGAACTGGGGGCAGACAACAAGCAATTGGATTTCCCCGTGGTATATGCAATAGCCAGGGACGGATTAGCTAAGAATAATTTATCGGACGAAGCAAAGGACATAACTCCTGTTTTAGACATGGTCTTAAAGCACGTTCCCGTCGCTTCAAAAGACATTGAACAGCCGTTCTCCGCCCAGGCCTTCAATCTGGCCTATGATAACTTTTTGGGCAGGATGGCAATAGTCAGGGTTTACAAGGGGACGACAAAATTAGGAGATGCTGTTTATTTGAAAAAGCATTCGGGCGAGAGCAAGAGCTATAAGATTACTAAATTGTTTACTTTCGAGGGCGTGCACAGGAAAGAGGCGGAAAGCATTTCTGCCGGGGACATTGCCATGATTGCAGGATTGCCCGACGTCTACATAGGAGATACGCTATCTAAGCTTCTAGAAGAGCCCTTGCTGGAGGACATTTCCGTGGACGAACCGACGATAGAATTGAATTTCCTGGTGAATGATTCTCCTTTCGCCGGAAAGGAAGGAAAGTACGTGACAAGCAGGCATCTTAGGGAGAGGCTGGAGAAAGAGCTTGAAGTCAATGTCGGATTGAAAATAGATTTTTCCCAGTCTGCCGACAGGTTTGTCGTCAGGGGCAGGGGGGAACTGCATATTGCCATTCTGATTGAGAACATGAGAAGGGAGGGATACGAGCTTCAGGTTTCCCAACCCCAGGTTATTATCAAGAAGATTGACGGGAAGGACCACGAGCCTTTTGAAGAGATTATTGCCGATGTTCCGGAGGAATGCCAAGGGATAGTTATTGAAAGGCTTGGCATGAGGGCGGCCCAGATGCTGCAGATGAAACTGGAAGGAGGAAGGGCTGTAATGAGTTTTGAAGGACCGACCAGGGGATTATTCGGATACAGGAACCAGTTTATTATGGATACTAAAGGAGAGGGAATACTGTCTACCAGGGTTATAGGCTATCGCCCCCATGTGGGAGAAATAGAACACAGGCAGGCAGGCTCCATGATTTCCGGATTTACCGGAAAGACTCTCGCTTGGTCTCTGGATAATCTGCAGCTCAGGGGGAATCTGTATGTCGGAGCCAATATTGAAGTTTACGAAGGCATGGTAATAGGAGATACCTCCAAAGGAGTCCAGATGGTCGTGAATCCGATTCGCGGCAAGCACTTGACCAACATGAGAGCTGCCGGTTCGGATGACGCTATTAAGCTTACGCCTCCGAGAACGCTTTCTATTGAAAGCGGATTGGAGGTTATGGACAAAGATGAGTATTTGGAGGTGACTCCAAAGTCCGTAAGGCTCAGGAAGAAATATTTGGCAGAGAACGAGAGATCAAAGGCAAGGAGAGAATAATATATGGATAATAATAAAAAAGAAGATTTAACATTTTACGGATTAGGGATAGCTCCCGGCATGCTTGAGATATTGAGAAAGCTTTCTTATGTAAAGCCCACTCCCATCCAGCACCAGTCAATCGCAGTCGCTATTGAGGGGAAAGACATAGTGGGAGTCGCTCAAACAGGGACAGGAAAGACCCTGGCTTTCGGAATACCGATGATCCAGCGCCTGGCCCAGACCAAGGGCATGGGATTGGTTCTTTCTCCGACCAGGGAGTTGGCCATGCAGACAGACCTCCAGCTTCACAGGCTGGGGAATACCATCGGCTTAAAGACGGCAGTCTTGATAGGGGGTGTCCCCATCAGGCCCCAAATATCAGATCTTCGCAGGAATCCCGACATTATTGTCGCAACGCCCGGAAGGCTGATAGACCATTTGCACCAAAGGACGGCCAGTCTTTCTAAGGTGAACATCCTTGTCTTAGACGAAGCTGACCGCATGTTGGACATGGGCTTTTTGCCCCAGATAAAGGAAATTCTAAAAGTTGTTCCGAAAGAAAGGCAGACGATGCTTTTTTCCGCCACTCTGTCTTCCGACGTCATGAAAATCGCTTCTGCCGAAATGAAGCTTCCCGTCAGGATTGAGATAGCTCCGGCCGGGACGACGGTTGAAACCGTATCCCAGGATATTTTTATAGTTTCAAAGGAAGAAAAGATCATACTGCTGGAAAAGATATTGTCAAGGCATGCGGGATCAGCCTTGGTTTTTGCCAGAACCAGATACGGAGCCCACAAGGTTGCAAAGGCAATATCTCAAATGGGGTACCAGGCGGCGGAAATGCATTCAGACAGGACTTTCGGCCAGAGGAAAATGGCTCTGGACGGCTTTAAATCAGGAAAATATAAAGTCCTTGTCGCAACGGATATAATGGCCAGGGGGATAGACGTGGCCGGGATAGAAGTGGTCATCAATTACGACTTGCCTTCCCAGGCGGAAGATTACGTCCACCGAATAGGAAGAACCGCTCGGGCAGGAAATAAAGGCATAGCCATCTCTTTCGTCATGCCATCGGAACAGGCTGAGCTTAGAGCTATAGAATGGCTTATAAAAAAGAAACTGAATGTGTCTACGATTCCGGGCCTTGGCAGGCAGTTTGCGAAACCGAGGATGGTCTATCACAGCAGGAGAAGAAGATAAAGCCGGCCGCTAGGCTGGTTTTTTGTTTGGTTGGAGCTATAAACACAGCTTGACTTTCGGATTAAAACAGTTTAGAGTAATTGTGCGATAGAATGATTTTCAAAGAGAGGAGCAGTGTTCTGTGGGAATTTCAGTAAGGGAAAGCCATTTATATTGTCAGGGAAGCGCGAAAATAGCAGAAGACGGGCATATCTTCAGGTTTCCATTTGCCGGAGTGTTTGACGGCGTCAGCGGATTATATACGGACGTTCCGAGAACATTTAAAGGAAGAACTGGAGGCCAGTTAGCTTCCGAGATACTCAGGAAGACTTTTGAGAGGGCGGAGGAGAAAGAATCGCTGCTGAATGTGTTAAAGAAGGCAAATCTTGCCCTAAAGGTCTGCCAGGGAAGCGAATATACCTTGCTCGGACCGGGGCATAAGCTTTCTGCGGCATTTGTGGCGCTAAGAATCGGGGACTTAAATACCGAGATAATCCAGGGAGCAGATTGCCTCTGTGTTTGGGAAATGAAAGACGGAGAATGCGGAGCGACTCCGAGCCAGACATTTGATTACGAGCAGAGGTTGAGAAATATCATAAGCTCGTTGATGAAAGAGCACAGGGGAAATCGGCAGGAAATGTGGAAGGAATTATTCCCGATTCTTGCCAGAGAGCGTAAACAAAACGTGAATAGCACTTACGCCCTGATCAACGGAGAAGATGATTTCGAGAAGGTAGCCGCAACCTTCAGCCTTGAGACCAGCAGGATCAAAAGGTTAATCATTTTTTCCGACGGATTCGTCCGATTTTCCTGGACCGAAGATCCGGAATATATGGCCAAGAAAGTCCTCAAGCTTCATCGGAAGGGGGGACTATACTCTGTTCTCAAATCTTCCCGGAAGACTTCCGGAAGAGAAAGGCTCAGGAGCCACATAGACTATCCTGAGGCTACGGCTATGGAGCTGGAATTCTAAATTGTACTTTAACTATGAAAGGCTGAATCGTTATGCGGTTCAGCCTTTTTTAATTGAACGAAAGATCTTAAGCCAGCAAGGGCCAAAAGAGTTCTCACTTATGGTCGTGGAAGGCAGATTATAAAGATAGGCATCTTCTATTGACTTTAGCGGCGATTGTTTTAGAGTAGACTATTCACAAATCTGGTTCCTTTAGAACTATATATAGAGAATAATGTCTCAGGAGGAAGATATGACTATAGAAATGAATATGAAGTGTATAAAGGGAGAAACATGGCCTATAGCCAGCTTTAAGTCTTACGTGAACACAAACAGTGAGATTGTGAGCTTGGAATCAGTTATATTCCATTGCCCCCGGGGTCATAAATATACCCTTGATCAAGCCCTTAAGAAGAATTTGATTCCTAGCGACTGGGTGCAAAAAATCCTCTCGCAGGCCCAAAAGATAAAAGCTAAAGCTGAAGGACCGTGTGAGGCTTCTGACTTTACGCCAGATAAGAAGATAGCTTCTTATAATCTTCCTTGTATAAAATGCGGGGGGAAAGCCGAATTCGCTATCAGGCAGCCAAAGACGAAGGAAGAGGCGTCAAAGACCTGCCTTTGTTTAAAATGCAGGGCTGCTTGGCACAATTACGATGCGCACTTCGAGATAATGACCTGGGGAAAAGCATCCGAACTTTTCTGGATGAACATCTTTGAAAGATTTATTGAGGGGTTGCCGCCCCTCAGCCTGGAAGCTTCAAGAGATCTGTTGGAATCCTTCCGGAAAACGGTAAGGAGCCAAGGAGTAAAGAAGAAAGAAATAAGGGAGGAATAATTCAATGGAAGTAGGGATGGACATCATTAACGTGATAGCTGAAATAGTGGAAAAGAACACTGCCATCCAGGCCTTGAGCTTCTATGTCTATACGCCCAAGGAAAACGTGATCGAGTTGCCCGAAGGGCAATCTCTCACGCGTCTACTCCGCAACGATAATCCCAAGGAGACCAAGGGGAGAATCATTCAGATGAGGAGAAAAGATGTTATCTCAGCTAGTCAGATTCTTCACATAATAGACCATCTGGAACCGGGGACGGTCCTGGCTATAATGTCTGAAGTCCGCGTTGAGAAAAATAGAATACTTCACATCCCGATGATGGATCTGGCTCAGAAAGAGGACAGAGAAAAGCTTCTGGCTGATGCAATATATTTCTTCAAGCACAAGGGATACAGAGGAGCCATTCTTTCCTCGGGAAGGTCTTTCCATTTCTACGGGGTTTCATTGATAGACCAAAGGGAATGGGAAGAATTTATGGGATATTGCGGATTATCGGAACTCTGCGACGGCAGGTACATTGCTTATCAACTGATAAATGGCTACTCGTCGTTAAGAGTATCATTCTGCGATTTGCGGCCAGTGCTTCCAAAGGTGGAGGCTTTAATAGGATCACCGCTGTAAGTGCAATTTCAAAGCGAGGCCGTTCTACGAAAACGGCCTTTTTATTTGTTTGGGAATTGCTGAATGAGCGGAAACTTTAGGATTGACACTCTCTTGATTTTTTATTAATTAGTTATAGATTTAAGGCAGTTAGAAGGAGGTTCTTATGGAAAAAGAAAAAGTTCTGCTTAACGCGACGCTTTGCTATTTAATAAGAGATAGTAAAGTGCTGCTTGCTTTAAAGACCAAGAAGATCGGCAAGGGCTGCTATAACGGGTACGGCGGAGGGATAGAGTTCCGCGAGAACCCCAGTGAAGCAGCCATAAGGGAGCTGAGAGAAGAGAGCGGGGGAGTAAAGGCAAAACCAAAGGATCTTTCTAAGGTGGCTGTAATAGATTTTCACAATGCCACTGCGGAAGGGAAGACCTTTGTCTGCCGGGTCCATGTTTTCTTCCTTTATAAATGGGAAGGGGAGCCGTCAGAAACAGATGAAATGGCTGACCCTGCTTGGTTTGATTTCAATAATCTGCCGGACAACCTTATGCTGGCAGACAAGACCTGGTTGCCGCTGGTCCTGGAGGGAAAGAGGATCCAGGTCAAGGCTTCATACGGCCCTTTCCAAAAGACTCTCATTGGCGACGTAGAGGTAAAAGAGGTAAGATGCTTTAACAGATTGTTTCTCTAATGTATTTATCAGGGTAGGCTGGTAAACCTTTCGTCAGTCATTCCTCCTTAAAGTATTTTCTTTCTTTATTTGAAGTCTTCGGTGGCCTACCACACTGGAGACATTTTATTTTAGAATTTGATTCTTTTTCCGTTCGGGCGTAACTTATATATGAAAGGAGGTGCCAGATGGAGAACGAAGAATTCAGGATCGTTGATCTTTCAATAACAGACAAAGACGATGACGAGATACCGGCTGCTGAGTTTTTAGAGCTGGTTGAAAAGAGAGCGCCTTATTACAGGTTAAAAGTCTCCAGAGTTTCTCCTCTTAACGTGAAAATTGAGGGGGAAAATATAAGGCTGTTAAGATTCATCGCAAAGATGCTGGATGTAAAGAAACCTTTATGGCAGAAGAAAGTAGGCCACTTCAAATCCGAGGAGGATGGGAACTAGCCCCGATGATATGTATTTATCGGGGCTTTATATTAGCGTGTGGCAGAATGCGTAAGTATCAATATGTCCGCAATAAAGCTATAATAAGGTATTACAAGACAGCCCGAGAATATGATAGTTGACGACATTAAAATCAAAGTAAAGTCCGGGAACGGCGGCAGGGGAGCCGTGGCTTTCAGCAAGGTTAAAATGTCTCTCGGAGCCACCGGCGGAGACGGAGGCAAAGGAGGGGATATTTATTTTGAAGGAGTTTCCGACTTAAGCACTTTAAACCAATTCCTTTACAAGAAAGAGCTGTCCGCTGAAGACGGAGAGAACGGCAAAGGGAAGAATCATGACGGAGCAGACGGAAGGGACCTAATATTGAGAATACCCGTGGGAACGGTCATCCATAATTTGTCCTTGAAGGAAGATTCGGAAATAATTTCCGTGGGGCAGAGATTGCTGGCGGCCAAGGGAGGCAACGGCGGCAGGGGAAACTTCAAATTCAGGTCTTCCACCAATACGAGTCCGCAGGAATTCAAAGAAGGCGGTTTCGGGGAGGAATACGAACTGAGATTAGAATTAAAGATGATAGCCGATGTAGGATTCGTCGGTTTTCCGAATGTCGGGAAATCCAGCTTACTGAACGAGCTTACCAAGGCCAACAGCAAAGTGGCTAATTATCCTTTTACTACTCTGGATCCCAATTTGGGGTCTTATTACGGGCTGATTCTAGCTGACATCCCCGGGCTTATCGAGGGAGCTTCCTTGGGCAAGGGTTTGGGTATTAAGTTTTTGAGGCACATTGAAAGGACCAAGACCATCTTTCATTTTATCTCGGCCGACTCTGCAGATCCCCTGGAAGATTATAAAGTTATCAGAAAAGAGCTTGAGACCCATAATAAAGAACTCTTATTAAAGCCCGAATACATTCTTTTAGCCAAGGCAGACTTGATTCCTGAGAAAGACATTGAAAAGAAAGTGGCTCTCTTGGAAAAGACGGGGAAGAAAGTGCTACCCGTTTCCATAATAGACGAAAAGAGCTTAAAGAAGGTGGAAGAAGTGTTAAGAGAAATAATAAAGCAGAAAGAAAGCGTTTGATGCCAGTTTGGGCTATAGTATTGCAAACGATTGCTGTTCCAATAGCCTGACGAATCGCCAACTAAACGAAGTTTATTGTAATGAGGAAGGGAATCTGACTTCAATAGGCTATGAATGCCCAAACGGCTGCAGCAACGGAGCTTGTCTTGCAGAACCGCTTCCGACCACCCCGGTGGCAAAGCCTAAATTTTGGATAAGCGGATATTCAAAGACCGATTCTCTGTATGAAGGAGATGTGAAATTCAATTGGGAAGTTAAAAATGCCGATTTTCTCGACTTTAGAGTAACCTGCCAGGACGGGCTTGCCATAAAAGACGCTGCTACGGGAGAGGATTTCGCCTGCGGGGAACCCGGCAGAAGAATGGCTACTGACGGCGTTATCTACCTTATATTCACTAATAACTCTGCTTCCTCAATGAATGTAGAGACAAAGATGATCCCCGTCGTCGGGGATGAGCCGAAAACCGCATATGCTATAACGTATAATATAAGCGTGGCGCCCCAAAGCGTACTAAACAACGTAGGGATTAATTTGGCGAATATATCAAAGATAGTTTCCGACTTATTCAAGGCGATTAAGAAACAAATCAAATATCTATAATATAAGAGGATAAAAAGCGATGAATATTTTCACCGCTTTTTATTTTTTCTCACAATCTGTCTAGACAGAAATAAAGATTATAACTTAGGAGAATTGATTAGATGCTTTTTAATCAAGTGGCCGATATGATTGGTTGTTTTCTCCCGAGAAGTTGTTTTGCTTTCAGCAACCCCAACCGAGAAATTATATAAATCAGTATTATTGATATTAAGCCACTTGCCATTTTTGTATAAGAAATAAAAGAGAGTCATTACGGCTATGCGCTTGTTTCCGTTCTGGAACGGATGATTTTTGATCATCAAACAGAATAAGATGCTAGCCTTCCCGACGAGCCCGCGATATAAATCTTTTTAGCAAAACTTACAAACGGTTGGTTTAGACAGCTTTCCAGAATATTTGGAAATCTGGATCCGAAGTTGGGAATCGGCTCATCCTAAGTCATAAACTTTTCCGCTAAACGGAATGAAGTATATTCAATTTCGGCAATGCTTATTGATTTGGGTCTCATTTTTTTCCGAGCATTCTAAATGTTTTTTCATATTCCCTCATGGCCTTGTCAATGGCTTTTTCTATATTAGCCTTTTTGTCTTTGCCTATGCTCTTTCCAAGTTTTTCCAGAACGACAGAGTGGGGAATGATATAATTTCGCCCGACCTTAGTGGCTTTGATTTTTCCGCTTTGGGCCCACTTAAAAACCGTCTTACGACTTACCCGTAATATATTGGCCGCTTCTATTGTTGAATAGTATTCTTTATCCATATATTCGTATAGTAACATATGTTACTATACGAAATTAAGCTTAGCGGCCCCTCTATGCTTAAACAGAGAGAAAGCTCTTATGTATTTGCTATCTTAAGATTAAAGCTAAAACTACTACTATTACCAAAACAACAAATAGTCCTATTCCGCTAGGTTTTTCTGCTTTTAGGTCCTTGGGCATATTTTAATAAATTATTCAGTTTAGAGACCTTTAATGTATTATAGACGATTTAAAAGAAACCAAAACCCCAATTAAGGGGCTTTGGAGGATATCTGTATGTTATGACGCATAATCTACCTTACGGTTGACAATGCCATAGAAATGTGGTATTGTTTTATTAGAGAAAAAGGGAAGAATGGTAAGTAAATAAAAGGAGGAGCGATAATGTTCTCTAACAAGAAAATAGCAACATTGGCCTTTGTCAGTCAACAGATGGATAGTCTAACGATAAAGGGCGCTAGGACTGAGATGGCGAAACTTGGCAAAGAAGATATACTCTCCTATATTGGAGATGACCCTCAAAGAAAACAGCTTTTTCTCGAATATATTTATGTTGGTAATCGGGTAGGAACCAATGTGACTGCGGGTATTCTCGATTCCAAAACAATCTTTTTAACCTGGACACCTCAATGGTGGAAAGATCTCTGGGTTAAACTTGAACCCCTTGTAAAACAAGAGAGAGAAAAGAGAGAAATTTTAAATCTTTATGGAGGCTTCGAGGGATTCATCAAGAAAATAAAATAATAAAAGCAATAAGGTGTGACACCGTGCCAATAACGGTGTTTTTTTATTTTAAACAGGTTCTAACATCATCCAGTCAGGGAAGCCAATTTTTTGAAATGAAATTTTACTATCCGGTGAGACGTTTATGATATACAGGCACTTCATTGATTTGTTTTTCTGTAAAGCTATTCTTCTTCCAGTTTTCTGATTATTGCAAAAGTATCGGCTTGGCGGTTGTCTGAATAGAGTACGACGATGGCGGTAGGATTTCCGTTCAATTCAAATACAGAAGCCAGGGCCTGTTTTGCTTCCACCAAGTATCCAGTCTTTCCTCCGATAAATGTGGGAAGATAATAAAATCCGTTTGAATTCTTGAATTTAAGAAGTCTTCCTGTCTTGTCTGGAAGCCAAAAGTCGTTATTCTTTGTAATGTCTAGAACCTCTTGATGGTTTTTATAAACGTAAGATACGAGTTTGGCAATGTCAACTACATTAGAACGATTCTCAGGGTTTAACCCGTGAACGTCGTAAAAAACGGTATTGGTCATTCCGAGTGCCGTTGTCTTTTGGTTCATTAAAGCTAAAAATTCTCCGTCGTTCATAAAGTAAGACAGGGCTTCAGCCGCGTCATTAGTTGATTGAATAAGGCAGGCCTTAAGAAGGTCTTCCGCGCTTATGGTTAATCCTGAAAAGAGAGTCGGGCTGCTGCCCAGGGGATTCAGCATTTCATCCGTCAATGTTATTGTCTGGTTCAAATCAATGTTCTCAATAGCGATTACGGCAGTCATAAGCTTAGTGACAGAGGCTATGGAGTGAATCTCATCAGAGTTTTTGCTCAGGAGTACTAAGTTATTAGAAAGATCTACTGCTAAATACGACTCGGCAGTAATTTCCTGTCGTAATTGAAGGTTTGAGATTAGATTTTTCAAAGTCGTGACTTCTTGTTGGAGAATTTCAATCTGTTGTATTAGTCTCTCTTTTTCTTCCTGGGTTAATGCCTGAACAGTGCTTGGGTTAGGAGAGAGAAAAACAAAAAACACAACAAAGAATAACGATAATATTGTTTTGTATTTCATATTTTTAATTTAACATTTTTCAAGTTCTTACGATATGGTTTAGTTATTGATAATTAAGAAATTAACCAAATGGTTGGTTTTTTATGCCTCATAATCTACCGTACCGGAGGAGCACCCCTGTTTGATATCTGTTGATGTGTAATAGCATGAGACCTACCTTTTTGTTGTATTCTTTTGAGTAATCAGTTAATATTTTGTTGAGAAAGCTGGTTTTTCTGAATTTGTCTATCCCTTGGGTAGGGAAGCGGAAACACTTGAGATAAGATGGACAAGTGAAGAATGCGCCAGGAATCTCTTTATCATGCACGGCTGCTTTAAAGGCCAATCGGTTGTAGAGCGAACTCCTTTGATACCGCTTCTATTAGGGGAGTTCACTCTTTGCTCTTAAAAGGTTGCTTCGGCAGCCTTTTTTATTTTATGTCTCACAATCTACCAGTGGGTTGACTTTTTCCTGAAATTATATAATTTAATATCAGCAAGGAGATTATTCTTCCTTTATATTCTAAAGAGAGGGGGGACTTACCGTGAATTTGCCCGATAAGGTTTTGCATCTTCTGTGGAACTTATTGCCCAAAAAGAAAGAAGTAATACGCGGAAAAGAGATATCTTACTTAGGGCTTCCGTCTTTCATGATATACGGAGGAGGCCTCTTTATCCGGCATAAAAAGACCGGAAAGGTAATGATATTCCTGTCCAAAACAGATCCTTTCTTGCGTTACTCGCTCTATCACGAACATCGAGAATCTATTCTGTATAAAAGAAAAACCGATGAAGAGTTGTTTCAAATGGTTTCAGAAGGAATCCATTTGGCCAACGTAATAGGCAGAGTGATCATAGACGAAGAAGGTATTAAGGCTTGGATTCGTTGGCAGAGGGCCCATACGGTTGCTGTTCTGGATGAAATAGAGCTGGCCCAAGAGGAGCTGACGGCGGATGAGCTGCTCGCTTTCAGAAAGAATGTTGTAGAAAAGCAAAGATTCGGCTATCCGTGGATGTGGTCCAATGATTAGTGGGGTACGCTCGCATTTGTGCGAAAACGGCCCTTTTTTAATTGAACATGATTTACGGGCCGGTTATATTGACTTTTCCCACCTAGAATGTTATGCTAAATGAGTCGATAATCCAATAATGGGTTGTTCTAAGTGACATATTTGTCACGAAGATAAACTTGTTTAAAACATTGTTGGTATCGTAGTATTATGTTATATTGAAATATCATGACTAATGAAAGATTAAGCTTGAGCTTAGTCGAGAGAAAGTTGAATAATACTGGGCTCAGGATTTTTACTGTATCTGAATTTTCTAAATTTTTAGAGATAAAATCCTCTACAGCGAGAGCGTTCCTTTCGCGTAACTCAAAAAAACAAAATTCTTATTTTTTGAAAATAAAAAAAGGTCTCTATATTTTTGCACATAATCTTCCTAACAAATTTGAGATTGCTAATAAATTGTACAAGCCATCTTATATATCATTTGAAACAGCCCTCTCTTTTTATGGGATAATTCCAGAAAATGTTTATAGTATAATTTCTGCGACTACAAAACAAACAAAAAGTTTCTCCGTACAAAGATCATTTTTTGACTATATAAAAATAAAAAAGAGTCTCTTTTTTGGGTATCAACCACAAAAAATGAGGGGCGTTAATGTTTTAATGGCAGAAAGAGAAAAGGCTTTGTTGGATTATATTTATCTTTTGTCTCTACGGAAAAAAGATTTAAACGATAGAGTAGATTTGAGTAAAATAGATGACAACAAATTAGGATATTATGTTAAATATTTTAAAAATAATCTTAGGAAGAATAAATCATTCATTAATTTAATAAAAATAATTTATAAACCAATATGATTTCACGTCATTTCATAAGCCAACTTGCCACGAGATATCAGACAATAGAAGAGAACATAGCCAGGGAATACTGTCAACATCTTTTTTTATCTTATTTTTATAAGAAAAAGGGTTCGGAAAAGTTCCTCTTTAAAGGAGGTACTGCTCTAAGGATTGTCTTCCATAGTCCTCGATTTTCAGAAGATCTTGATTTTTCCGCGATTGGTGATCATGGACCAGATTACTCAGAGATTAATAGATTAATAGACGAAACTTTGGGAAATATGGAAGAAGAGGGGATACAAACTGAGAAAAAAGTTAATGATGGGACACAGGGGGAAACTACGGGAGGATATTTAACTGTTATTAAATTAAAGATGTTAGATTTCGATTCGGAAATAAGATTAGAAATTTCATTTCGTAATCCTAGTGAGGTTGAAGCGAACACTAGTCTTGTACAAAGTGAATTTACAGATTCATATGTTGTCACTTTTTTAACAGAGAGAATCTTAGTAAAAGAGAAGATTGAAGCCTTACTTTATAGAAAAAAACCTAGAGATTTCTTTGATTTGTATTTTATTTCAAAGAATCCAAGCCTAGTGAGCTATATTCCTAGAAGTGAGATTGGTTTAAAGGAAAAATTATTGAATGCTCTTTCAGAAGTAGGAAATTTAGAAAGAGAATTAAAAATATTTTTGCCAGTAAGCCATCAAACTATATCAAAAGATTTTTCTTCTCGTTTAACTAGGGAAATAGAGACATATTTCTCTTAAATTCTATTAGCTGAGAATAAGCACTAAGTACCCAAGGAATATTCACGCCGTGGGTATTCGTCTATACATCGGGAAATATATTCTGAAACACACATGTCGAATAATGTGTGTTGTGTGCCATTACGTGTCATTCTAGTCGTACAATCTACCTAGGAGGAGCTGAATTGACTTTGAGATTGAATTATTTTATAGTTTAGAATCCCATTGCAATGGGAAATAATTAGGAGGTTAGATCTTTGAATAAAGGAATAGTTGTCTTATCAACAGAAAGAAAGGGAGATTTCCCGGTCGTTGACTTAATAAACGACGATGATCATCTGACTATCGGCCTGCACAACCGTGTAACACTCAATCTTCTGCGTTTCATGGATGAGATCACGATAGACTGCGACTTAGGCATCGAACCGGATGATTTGTGCCGCGTCGGGGTAATCAATCTCAAAGAAACTAAATACCAGGATATGGTGCTTCTCAATCCCGGATTCGTGACTAGGGCCCGCTCTTTCGAAGAGAACTTCTTTACAAAGAAATTCATCAGGGAAAGGGCAAAGTTTCTGGCGCAGGGGTCAACGCTCGGCCCCGAGAAGATATTCGGCGACGAACGCACGGACCAGGTCTTTTCGAATCTCACCGATGTTTTCAACGAAAAGATTACCAAGAATCTGGAATTTAGCCTCTACCGCGCCAACACCATGGATGATAAGTCCCTGAAGGTTCCGATTTTCACCTTATGCGGCTCTATCAAATATGGGAAAGATATCGCCCAGTGGTTCTTCTTTATGACCTGGAAGGGGAATGAATTACTAAGCTACGGGAAGAACGTCTTTTACAACGACAAGTCTTTCTCGGACGAGCTTTTTAAGCCCCAGAAACGCTCTCTTCAGCCGGCTTGATAAAACACGATTAGTTTAAAGAGGGTCGCCTACGGACGGCCCTTTTTATTTTGTCTCACAATCTACCAACGAAGACTCGAAGCATCATTTTCGTCGTATAATTTGTCAAGGAGAAATTAAATCTTATTTTTACCTTATTTTAAAAGTTTTGCGCGATTATTGCGCGATTTTCTTTAATTGGTTATAATACAAATAGAATATGTTTAATCCTTCCTATAAAATAACGAGTAAAATTGTTGAGATGCTTACCGCCATTGTTGAATCAAGAGCGGTTATCGATCGTGCCAAGCTTTTGCCCAAAAATGAAATAAAATTGAGGCGCCAGGCGTTAATCAGGATGAGTCACAGCTCTACTGGAATAGAAGGTAATGCCCTTGATTATAAACAGGTGGAA
This sequence comes from Minisyncoccota bacterium, assembly GCA_041653495.1. Classification (GTDB taxonomy): domain Bacteria; phylum Patescibacteriota; class Minisyncoccia; order Minisyncoccales; family RBG-13-42-11; genus JBAZFF01. The sequence continues at coordinate 22,041 of JBAZFF010000001.1, read as the reverse complement.
GCAATAGTCGCCCGTAAAAAAATAGATGCTCCAGCGCGCGACATCTATGAAGTTGAAAATTATCTTAAAGCTTTAAAATACATAGAGAGAGTCGTCAAAGATGAACAGCCGATTACCGAAAGGGTTTTGTTGAAAATTCATGAGCTTGTTACTAACAAGACTTTACCAGAACATCAGTCTGGTCATTATCGCAGGGGTTTGATATATGTTGTGCGCCAAAGGATCGGTTTGTCAGATGAAATCGTTTATACCGGTCCAGATGCTAAAGATGTTCCTCGTCTTTGCCAGGATCTAATAAAATGGCTAAAGGAGAGTAAGGCCAAAAATATCAATCCTGTCATTGCTGCCGGAATAGTTCACCAGGAAGTAGCGGCCATCCATCCTTTCCAGGACGGTAACGGCAGGACGGCCAGGGCTATAGCAACGCTCGTGCTCTACCAGAGAGGATATAATTTCCGAAGATTGTTTGCCCTGGAAGACTATTACAACAAAGACAGAGGGAAATACTATGCGGCAATAAACACAGGCAAGAACTATCAAGAAAGAAAAAAGGACTTCACGCCTTGGCTTGAATATTTCGTCAGGGGATTCAAGGAAGAGATCGACGGCGTTAAGGCGCAAGTCGTTTCTTTGTCTTTCAAAAACATTAACAAGGGCATTGAATCAAAAATATACCTTGACAAGGATCAACTAAAATTGCTGGATTTTTTGGATCAGATTGGCAGGATTACAGTGAAAGATGCCGTAGATATCCTTAATTCTCCCAAAAGGACGGTTCAGTTAAAACTAAGCCAGCTTAAAAAAATTGGCATAATCACCCAGATTGGAAAGGGTCCCTCTTCTGCTTATATTATGAGATAATCAATAGTTGGTCTGAATAATTACAAGGAGCCGCTTGATGGCTTCTTTTTCTTTATGTCTCACAATCTACCAGCCGACCGAATAATCCTAGGCTTGATTTTCTAAGAAAAAGTTATAATATCGACATACAGTTCATAATATAAGACAGGAGGGAATATATGGAAAAAAGGATGACCTATGCGGATGTGGGCGTCGACTATGACGCCATGGATCCTTTCAAGAGGATGGCACAAATTGCCGGCCGTGAAACGGCGGCAAATATAGATCGCCTTAATAACGGAGAGTTCGAAGAACTTGAGGCGAGCCGCGGAGAAAGTGCCTATCTTATCCAAGCGGCGAAAAGCTATTTCGCCCACGTAGAGGAGGGGCTCGGAACAAAGAATCTGGTTGCAGATGAGATGTACCGGTGTACCGGCAAATCGTATTACGACCAGATTGCGCAGTGTACAGTAGCAATGATCGTTAACGATATGATTACGCTTGGCGCGCTGCCCCTTTCAGTGGCGATGCATCTTGCCGTCGGAGATTCCCAATGGTTCAAAGACGAGAAGCGGTGTCGCGACTTAGTCGAGGGATGGAAGAAGGCCTGCAACCTAGCGCGGTGCGTATGGGGTGGCGGCGAAACGCCGACTCTCAAGGGAGTGGTCGTGCCGTATGCCGTTGTACTTTCCGGTTCAGCGATGGGTCTTGTAAAGCCCAAAGAAAGGCTGATCTCTGCAAAAAACATCCGGGATGGGGATGCGATTATTCTTATTGAAAGCTCCGGCATCCATGCAAACGGCCTTACAATGGCCCGGGAAATTGCAAAAATATTGCCCGAAGGATATCTTACGCGGATTGATGACGGACGGACATACGGAGAGACGCTTCTTGACCCGACACACATCTACGTCGGACTCGTGGAAGACTGCATGAATTCCGGTATAAATATTCACTATGCGGTGAATATAACCGGACACGGATGGCGGAAACTAATGCGCGCCCCTCAGTCCTTCGCATACGTAATCAAGCGTTTACCGAGGCAACAGCCTATTTTCGGATTTTTGCAGAAGCACGGCCCGGTGGACGACAGGGAAGCATACGGCAACCTGAATATGGGAGCGGGTTTTGCTCTTTATGTATCGCAACGGGATGTGAAAAATGTTTGCTTGGTCGCTGAACGTCTCGGCCTTGTCGCTCTACGGGCCGGCTTCATCAAGCGGAGCAGCGACAAAAAGGTTATCATCGAACCTAAAAATCTCGAATACTTGGGCTCAACCCTCGGTGTCCGGTGATTTAGGGAAACAGTTCAAAAGGGCTTGTGGTTAATTACTGCAAGCCTCTTTTTATTTGTCTCACGATCTACCTTACAGTTGACAATACCATAAATATATGTTATTGTTTTGTTAGCGAAAATAAAGGAGGAAAGAATAAGTGCCAGTAATTAAAGTATGGTGTTTGCCAAAAGGAGATGAGGCTGACTTTAATAAGCTTCATCAAGAAATCGTAAGAGCCGTCCTATCGGTGCCCGAGTTGGGCCTTCGCGATGAAAAAGATATGACGTGTCTCTTCCCGCCGGACCTAATGCAGTACGGCCTCGGAGACGAAATAATCGTCGAGATCAGCGCCCTGTACGAGAAACCTGAGCGGACGGCGGAAGTTCGTCAGTGCCTCGCAACAAGAGTGGGGGAAGCCGTAAAAAGACTTTACCCTCAGGCGCTGGTCGAATGTTCTGTCGCCACCGTCAATCCCGCCCAAGGTTATTGGCTTTCAAAAGCACCTGGGTAAATTAGAATTACTGCACAATTAGCGGGAAGATTATATAAGATTTTCCCGCTAACATTCCTAAGCAAGTGTCATAAGAGATTTATTTAGGATAAGAAATCAGCCTAATGGCTGGTTTTTTATTTGTCTCACAATCTACCTTGTGCGACATATAGACGAAAAGTCCTCAATATTTAAACGTAAATAGGTCGACTTTCCCGCCATCAAAATTGGCTTTCCCGAGAAGGTTGTTTTCTTTCTTGGAAATGTTAAATTTATATAAAGATTGAACTCGGTAAGTTCAGAGATTCGAAGATTGGGGTTTGGCGGATCAAAGAATCTGACCTTAATGCTTTTTTAGATAAGACGAGCAATCTTAAAGATAATAAAAGATATGGCAAGAAAAATTAATTACGACAATTGGTCCAAAGAGGAACTCATTAAAGAGTTGCGCCGTATTAAGGAAACAAAATACGGGCTTGTTTGGCATCGCGATCTCCCAGAAGAAAAGATCGATATTCTTATCAATCCTGATGCTCGTACTCCCAATGAAATGTTCCCTAATGAAATGGTGGGTAGACCATTCCCAGTTTTAAAAGAGGCTAAAAGTAAAGAAATAAATGATGACCAAAATAAACCCGTAAATTTATTAATTGAGGGAGATAATTACCATTCACTTGCAGTTTTAAATTTTACCAATTATGAAGCGGTTGATTTTATTTACATCGATCCTCCGTACAACACTGGGAATGATGATTTTATTTATAATGATAAAAGAGTCGACAAAGAAGATCCGTTTCGTCACAGTAAATGGCTTAATTTCATGGAAAAAAGGTTAAAGCTTGCAAGAAATCTTCTTAAGCCAGACGGTGTTATGTTTATAAGTATTGGTAATGATGAATTAGCGCAGCTCAAGATGATGTGTGACGAGATATTTGGCGAGCTTAATCTTGTGGAAGTTATATCCAGGGTAGCTAAAACGGCCAGTAATAAAGGAACCCAATTCTCTCCATCAGTTGATTATCTCTTGTGCTATACAAAAGACCTCCAACAATTAGGTAAGTTCAAAGACATTGTTACCGACGACTGGGTAAAGCTTTTTAATAGAGAAGACAAGAGAGGAAAATATAGAGAGATATCTTTATATCAGGCCGCTTTGGATGTTCGGCCGAATCAGAACTATTTTATCATATGTCCTGATGGCTCTAAGGCGCGACCACCGAAAGGAAAGGTTTATCGATGGACCGAAAAGACATTTCTGGAAAACTTTAAAAATGATCGGGTTGTTTTTAAGAAAGCAAAAAATTCACCTCTTTTAGACGATAAAGGAAAAAAATCTGTATGGAATATTTATACAAAAACTTATCTTAGCGATAGAGAAGAAGAAGGAAAAAGACCAAGAAATTTCCTTGATGAATTTATAAATAGACGTGGCGCTGACTTGTTGAGCGAAATGGGAATAGATTTTAATTATTCGAAGCCTGTAAATTTAATTAAATATCTTATTCAGATAACGAATAAGCCCAACGATATAACTATATTGGATTTTTTTGCGGGCTCAGGGACTACTGGACATGCATTACTTGAATTAAATAAAGAAGATGGTGGAAAGAGACGATTCATCCTGTGTACAAACAATGAAGATAATAATGGTAGTGGATTAAAGATTGCTTCAGATATTTGTTATCCGCGATTGAATAAAGCCATTGAAGGATATAAGGGCACGAAAGGAGAAAAGGTTAAGGGCTTGGGAGGAAACTTAAAGTATTACACCTGCGATTTTGTAGAAGCCGAACCGACGGACCGCAATAAGCGCAAGCTGGTTAATGAATCGACTGAGATGCTCTGTATTAAAGAGAGTGCTTTTGAGTTAATTCAGGACGAGAGCGATTTTAAGATTTTCAAGAATAGCGATAAATATCTCGGTATCGTATTTTATGAAGAAGCTATCGATGATTTCAAAAAAGCAATAAAGAAAATCAAGGGCCATTTTAATGTCTATGTGTTTTCTTTGGGCGATGATCCGCACGAGAAGCAGTTTATGGATGTGCGCAGTCGAGTCACGCTTTGTGCTATACCCGAAGTTATTTTGAAAGTATATCGTGAGATTTTTAAATAAAATATGTGGATTGAATTTAAAAATTATCAAGAAAAAGCAATCGTAAAACTCAAACAAGAGGTTAACGATTTATTGGAAGCAGAAGGCGATAAAATCTGTATTTTTAAAGCACCCACAGGATCAGGCAAGACTTTAATGATGGCTGAGTTTTTAAAGCGCCTTATTGATTCAAGAATTGATGGACGTAAATTTTCTTTTGTTTGGATAGCGGTAAACAAACTACATGATCAAAGCCGTAATAGTTTAAAAAAATATTATGACCAGTTTGGTGTTGGCTTGAAGTGTTCTTATTATGAAGATCTGGAAGATAGAAAAATCGCAGAGAACGAAATTTTGTTTTTAAATTGGGCCAGTATAAACAAAAAAGAAAATATTTATGTTCGCGCTAACGAACGCGACAATAACCTTTCCAATGTAATTACCAGAACGAAAGATGAAGGCAGAACAATTATCCTGGTAATCGATGAGAGTCACCGCAACGCTGAAACTGAAAAATCAAAAGAACTCATCGAAGAGATTGGTCCCAAAATAACCATTGAGGTTTCCGCTACTCCACAGTTCAAGGGTGTTTTCCGTGGTGTTGAAGTTGAGCTTAAGGAAGTTAAGGACGAAGGGATGATTAAGAAGGAAATCGTTATTAACCCTGGGTTTGAAAGTTTTCATTTGGATAAGAAGTTAGCCGATAAAACGGCAGACGAAATCGTTGTCGAAGCGGGGCTCAAGAAACGAGTTGAGTTGACAAAACTTTACACAGCCGAGGGATCAAATGTTAATCCGTTAATGCTAATACAGATACCTGACTCCCACGCTGGAATAGATAAAAAGGATTCCGTAATTCAATTATTGGGCAAGTATGGCATCACTACCGAGAATGGAAAACTTGCAATTTATCTCTCTGAGAAAGATAACAAAATAAACCTGGAGAATATTGAAAAAGATGAGAACGAGGTTGAGGTGATGATCTTTAAGCAAGCCATTGCAGTCGGCTGGGATTGCCCTCGCGCTGCGATATTAGTTTTGTTCCGTGAATGGAAGAGTGTTGTATTCTCAATCCAAACTATAGGCCGTATCATGCGTATGCCAGAGCATCATCACTACAAGACTCCTGAGCTAAATCTTGGTTATGTTTTTACAAGCTTAAGCGATATTGGTATTGCTGAGGATATTGCCAAAGAATACATAACAGTTTTTGAAGGCAAGCGCCGTGATAATTATAAAAATATTAATTTGTCATCATATCATTCTAAACGTTTTCGTGAGGAAACTCGTTTGTCGTCTGATTTTGTGCCTATCTTTTTTAAAGCGGCCGACGAGCTTAAACTAAAGGACCACATTTCTCTTAAACACAGCATTGTCGATACTAAAATTATCGCCAGCGGACGCATTGTCGATGTTGATAAAGAAACAAAAAGCGTTGAGAAAAAAGGAACGCTTGACATACCGAAGAATGAAGTGGAATTACAGAACGCTTTTGATTATTTTGCTCGTGAAAATTTGACCCCGTTTGCTCCTGAATTACGATCGATTAAGCGTATCAATGATTCTATTTATCGTTTTTTTGATAAGGCATTTAAGATGGGTGTTGATGACTGGCCGAAGATTCAAGCCATCGTGTTGGCCGAAGAAAACAGACAAATCGTCACAGATGTCATTAATAAAGCAAAAGAGCTTTACCAGGACGTTGTTGGCAGAGGCAAGTACGAATTAATCGAGAACGAGGAGCTATGGAATGTTCCTGGCACGATTAATTACAATCTGACTTTTGTGAAGAAGGACTATAAAAAATCAATTATTCAGCCTTATTACGCGAAGACAAAGGGCAACAACACTCTCTCATTGTTCGAAGAAGACAGCGATGTTGAAGTTTCGTTTATTGAGTACTTGGAAAAAGCTAAACAAATTGAGTGGTGGTTTAAGAACGGCAAGAGTGATGCGACTTATTTTGCTGTGCCATACACAGAGGCGGGAGCTGACAAACCATTTTATGTCGATTTTATCGTGAAGATGAAAGATGGTCGCATTGGTTTATTTGATACTAAGGGTGGCATTTATGCTCAAACTGCAAAGGATCGCGCCGAAGGTTTACAAGCTTACATTAAAAAGTTAAACAAAACTGGGAAGAAATTATTTGGCGGCATTGTGGTTAAGGATAAAAACAGCTGGCGCGTTAATAGTAAAGATAAGTACTCTTACGATCCAAACAATCTGAAGGATTGGGAGTTTTTGAATTTATAAAAATATGAATAGTAAATACCCAAGGGGTTCTGAGTGGCGTAAATGGGACCTACACATTCACACCCCAAAATCGATAATTCAGGAGTATGGCGGAGATAACAAAACGTCTTGGGATGCATTCATTACTAAGCTTGCTTCGCTTCCCAAAGAAATAAAGGTAATTGGTATAACCGATTATCTTTTTTGTGAAGGATACGAACATTTATTAACAAGAAAAAACGAGATACCGAATATAGAGCTTATTGTTCCGAATATCGAATTCCGACTGAATACTTTTAGTGGTACAGCAGATAGTGCTAAGCGTCATAATTTTCACATCCTTTTTGATCCATCAGTTTCAGTTCAAGATATTAAAGATCAATTGTTAAATTGTTTATCTACTGGATATAAGATTCAGGATAAGACCGAGTGGCGACAAACGCCAACAGTTCGATCCCTTCAGGAGCTTGGCCAGCAAATTAAAGCAGCTGCGCCAAGTGATAACTCTGTTCAAAGCAAATCGGACCTGGAAGTTGGTTTCGAAAATATCACCTATAAAAGAGAGGATATAGAAGAATTATTGAAGAAGAATTGTTTTAAAGGAAGGTTTGTAACTGCTATTGGCTATTCCGAATGGGACCAATCAAGGTGGAATCAAGCTGCGGCCGAGAAGCGGACGATTATTAATACTGCTAATTTTTCCTTAACAAGCTTAGACGATCCAGCAAAAATTCTTGAAAACAAACAGGACCTTATCACTAATAAATTAAATAGTCTTATCCTCCATTCGTCAGACGCTCACAAAATCGATCGTATCGGCGAAACTTTACTTTGGATAAAAGCCGATCCGACATTTGCTGGTTTGAAGCAAGTACTGAACGAACCAGATGCGCGCGTCTTTATCGGGGTCACGCCTCCCAATTTCAAGCCAGACCATAAAGTGATTAAACAGATATCAATACCTTCATCTAACGGATGGTTTCCTGATAACTTTAAATTAGAATTGAACCGAGATTTGATTGCGGTTATTGGTGGTAGGGGTTCTGGAAAGTCGGCCTTAGTCGAAGCAATTGCTTATGGTGCTGGTAGTAAAGACGATAACGAAGATGCTTTTTTGAAAAAAGCAGCCAAGCATAAAAGTAGTATTTCTAATACTAAGATAACAATCGATTGGGCCGACGATTCGAAGACCGAATTTGAAGTCGGTAACCTTACTAAGGATCAAGAATTGGTTCAGTATTTACCGCAGGGTGCAGTGGAAGACTTATGCTCACACAAGAATAGTGAGAAGCTGCAAAGACAAATAGAAAATGTTATTTTTCAGGCACTTGATGAAACAGAACGAATTGGAGCTTCCGATTTTGATGAACTAAAATCTCGAATATTAAGTTCTTTTCAATATGAAAAAGACCAAGTATTAAAGAAGATTAATGGTATAAACAAAAAAATAGGCTCTTTGTCCACAATTCTTAAAACGCTGCCCGACAAAGAAAAAACCTTTGATGAAAAGAAAAAAGAATTAGAAAGACTTAATAAAAGTTTACCCGAACTTCCAGCCGAAGATAAGAAGGGACAAGAAGAGCTCGCGGCTTTATCTGAAATAAAAAAGAAATTTGAGAACAAAATAATTGAACTACAGGCACAAATTAGTAAAATTATTGAAATTGAAACAAAAGTAAAAGTTTTTAAAACTCATATTGAAGAATTTCGAGAGGAAACAGGAACTCTTTTACAAGACGTAGGCATTACTAACTCCTCAGTCTTTAGGGTTGATATTGATGAGTCTGGTATTAAAACTTTACTTGATCAAAAGAAAAATGAAATCAGCGGAAAACTAAAAACCCTAAAAGAAGGCGCCAAGAAAGATGTTGCTCAATTGCTTGCAATCCAAGCCATCGACTTACCCTTTGATAATCTGCAGTCTTTAAATAATGGGATTGATGAAAAACAGAAACAAACGAGAGCCTTTGAGACAACCAAACTTAAGTATCAACAACAAAAGAAAACGGCCCTATCTGTCGAGGCATCAATTAAAGCCTTAGAGAATGAAATAACTAAAATAAAAACAGAATCTACTCCAGAGAAAGAACGTTTAGAGAAAGATAGAATGACTACTTACTGTTCTTATTTTAAATTATTAAAAGAGGAAAAAACGCAGATCGAGCAGTTGTACAAACCATTACAAGATATACTTTCTGCTGGAACTGACACAGATAAAAAACTTGTATTTGAAGCACAGATCAATTACCAGCTCGATTCTCATTATCGAAGTGGTTTAGATATTATTGACAGAACGCGACGTGGAAATTTTAGAGAAATCAACACGCTAAAAACAACACTAAATTATTTCTGGGATGAATGCATGAGAGGTGATTTTGCTGATGCAATGTTAGAGGCACAGATTAATAAAATTTTAGAGAGTTTTACCGCTTTTGAAGGTGGTATTATTTCTATTGAAGAACAGCTACGGGAAAATTATAGTATCGACGATTTCTTTAATTGGCTCTTCGATCCAACGAATTTTAAGATTATTTCGTCTTTAAAATTCGATGACACAGATTTGTACCTCCTATCTCCTGGTCAAAAAGGTATTATTCTTTTAATGCTTTATTTGGAGATAGATAAAGGAGATTACAGGCCGCTTATTATAGACCAACCAGAAGAAAATCTGGATAATCTGTCGGTTTATAAAGATTTAATCGATTATTTCCGATCGAGGAAACAATACCGACAAATTATAATAGTGACTCACAATCCTAATCTTGTCGTCAATACAGACGCCGAGCAAATCATCGTTTCAAATTATAATGGCAAGCGCACGCCTCGTCTTGAATATGATTGTGGTTCACTTGAGGATCAGGCAAGACAATTACCAAATATGCCCGTTGACCAGTTTGAGAATGGAATTATTGAACAGGTATGCGATATCCTGGAAGGTGGAGAGAGGGCTTTTGATAGGAGAAAGAAAAAGTATCAAATATCGACAAGAAGTCAGATTTAAATATTTACTGGGAACTTTCCTTCCAGCATATCCACGGCTGCGTCCAGTTCATAGGACTTCCAACCGCTTAAAATGATAGTTCTAAGTTCTCTCACAGCTCGGAAGATGGTAATCGCCAATCAGGCGGTTTTTTGTTAGATTAAGGTATGGAGCCATTAGCCTCAAAAATAAGGCCAGAGACACTAAAAGACTTCGTAGGCCAGGAACATTTGGTAGGGGAAGGAAAGCCTTTGAACGTTGCTATAAAGAAAAAGCATCTCTTTTCGTTTATCTTCTGGGGTCCTCCGGGAACCGGAAAAACAACTCTGGCCAAGATATACGCTAAGAGCTTGGACGCCAAACTCTATGAATTATCTGCGGTATCAGCCGGAAAAGCTGATATTAAGAGGATAATAGAAGAAGATACGAAAGGATATCCCAAGGTTTTGTTCTTAGATGAAATACACAGATTCAACAAAGCTCAGCAGGATTTCCTTCTTCCTTACGTAGAAAGAGGGGAATTGACCCTGATCGGAGCCACTACGGAGAATCCCAGCTTTGAAGTGATAGCTCCCTTATTATCCAGATGCAGAGTTTTTGTCTTAAACGAGCTTTCAGACAAAGACATGGAAACCATAATAAAGAGGACCAAGTTAAAGATAGACAAGAAGTCTACAGACTGGCTCATTAATATGGCTAATGGAGACGCAAGGCAGGCTATTACCATGCTTGAGAATACGAGCCAGCTTTATAAGACTATTAATGTAAAGAACTTAACCAATACCCTGCAGTCAAAGTTCTTAAGATACGATAAAGTAGGGGAAGAGCACTATAATACCATATCAGCCTTCATTAAGAGCATGAGGGCCAGTCAGCCTAATGCAGCCTTATATTATTTAGCCAGGATGATAGATTCCGGGGAAGATCCAAAGTTCATTGCCAGGAGAATGGTGATCTTTGCTTCAGAAGACATAGGATTGGCCGTGCCCACGGCCTTGGTGGTGGCAAACGAAGTATTCAGATCGGTTGAGATCATAGGATTGCCTGAATGCGCCATTAACTTAGCTCACGGAGTGGCTTATTTGTGCCAATGCAAGAAGAACAGAAGCGCATACGCCGGCCTTATGTCGGCTATGAAAGACGTAAAGACTTACGGGAACCTTCCCATTCCCTTAAGACTAAGGAATGCAGAAACCAAGCTTATGGAACAGTTGAACTACGGGAAGGGATATGAAGATTATTCCAAAGAAGATTATCTGCCGGAGAAGTTAAAGGGGAAGAAATACTTAAAGCAACAATATGGAAAATAGAACAACAGAATTTTCTTTCATACTAAAACCCGCTAAATACGGCGTCGGTGTCTTTGCTGTTCACGATATTAAGAAAGACACATATCTCAGATTGTTTAACGAAGAAAACGTAGAGGTATCTATATCAAGAGAGAGAAAGGATATTCCAGAGCTCTTCCAAGAATATTGTGTGGATAGGGGAGATATGTTGTTGTGTCCTAAAGATTTTGGGCACATGGAGGTCGGTTGGTATATAAATCACTCCAAGGATCCGAATGCTTATCACAAGGACTATAACTATTACGCTCTGAGAGATATTAAAGCGGGGGAAGAAATAATTATAGATTATAATACGCTTGAAGAACCGGAAGAATCTAAGAAAGAATATTATTCAAAGTAATTTATTTATTAATTATAATAGAAACATGACAGTGAAAGAATTCCAAAGTAAAATAATTGAGTTTCTTTCTAAGTGGGATAAAAAAAGAAAAAACACTCCGGATATTCAAAAGACATTCAATCATCTAATAGAGGAGATTGGAGAGCTTTCCAGGCAATACGTTAATAAGGGAACGGGAAGAGGCAAATACGATGAGAAGGAAGTTGAAAATGCCATAGGGGATATATTTATTCAGCTAGTCATGCTAGCCAATCTTCACGGCTTGGATGTCGAGAAAATAGTTTCAAGAATCATTAAAGAAGAAGAAAAATTATTTAAAGAATAATGCAGGAGAACGAAGTAAAATTCTTAAATATAGATCCCGTAAAGACAGAAAACAGGTTAAAAGAGATCGGGGCCGAAAAGATCTTCGATAAGATCTATAAGAGAAGGGTGTATGACTATCCGGATTTAAGATTGAACGAAAAAGGAGCTTATCTGCGTTTGAGGGACGAAGGAGATAAGATTACTTTTACCTTCAAGCAGAGATTAGGAATGAAAGGACATGATGGCAAGGCTAACGACGAAGGGATGGAAGAAATAGAGGTAAACGTAAGCGATTTTGATAAGACCGCAGAATTAGTCTTGAAACTTGGTATGATAGAGAAGTTTTACGAAGAGAACAGGAGAATACGCTATAAGCTGAGGAATATTGAGTTTGATATAGATTTCTGGCCCTTGCTCAATCCTTATTTGGAGATAGAAGCTCCTACTTGGGAAGAAGTGGACGAAGGTATAGAATTACTTAATCTGGACCAAAAAGACAAAAAGATATTCTCCACTTTCCAGGTTTATCAATTAAGCGGAATAAACGAACTTGATTATAAGATATTAACGCTTGATAAAACAGTTAAGAAATGACCAAATTAGAAAAAGTCAGAAAATTAGTAAAAAGTCAGTTTGACGAGGTTGATTGGAAGAACCACGTCTCTTTGGTTGTCCAATACGCGAATAAGCTGTCTAGGATATACAAGACAAACCGGGAAATCACCGAATTAGCCGCCTTATTGCACGACATAGGTAGAGTGGGCATAAAGAAAGATCAGGAGCACCATATTGTAGGCGTCGCAAGGGCGGAATCAATATTGAAAAAGCTGAATTATCCCAGAGAGACCATAGAAGAAGTGAAGCATTGCGTCCTGACCCACAGGACCAGCAAAGGACCTAAACCAAAGACAATGACCGCCAAGATCGTGGCCAACGCTGACGCGATGGCTCATCTTGACGCCCTTCCAGTATTCTTTTATTGGAGGACTAAGCAGGGGTACGATTTCAATACGATGCTGGAATGGACGCATGAAAAGCTAAAGAAAGACTGGGCCAGCAAAATAAGCCTTCCGGAAGCAAGGAAGTTAGTAAGGAATCAATACAAGGCCACAATGTTGTTATTGGATATCTTATTAAAGAATAACAAAAATGAATGAATTATTCAGCGCAGCCAAAGCCCTGCTTTTATTTGAAAACAAAAACCTTTTATTATTGAGAAGCCCGGACGACAACATCCGCCCCTCAGAATGGGATCTCCCAGGAGGAGGCCCTAAACCAGAAGAGACAGAGAGGGAAGTCCTGATTAGAGAGATTAAAGAAGAGGCTGGGATAGACGTTTCTTCTTGCGACACATTTCCCGTGAAAGAATGGATCCACGAGGGGAAAAACAAATCCAGAGGGATTGATTTTTTATGCATCCTAAAGAAAAAACCAGAGGTTGTTTTGAGCCGCGAACATATCCGCAGCCAATGGTTTACTAAAGAAGAAATACTCGAAGGAAAAGAATTTCCGGATTGGCTCAAGGAAACTTTAACTAAAAGCCTTAAATATTCAAAATGAACGACAAAGAAATAGAAATACAAGTTAAAATAGGGAATAATAAGCCTTTGATAGCATTCTTGGAGAAAGAAGCGGAGTTTAAAAAAGAAAAGCACCAGGTGGATGAATACTTTACCCCTAGTCATAAGGATTTTATAAAAGAGAGGCCAGTGAAAGAGTGGCTCAGGTTAAGGAGAGAAGGGGACAGGGGATTGATAAACTACAAGAACTGGCATTACGACGAGAACGGAAAGAGCAGCGGCTTTTGCGACGAATACGAGACTAAAGTTGAAGACATAGACCAGATCGAAAAAATATTAAAGGTTCTGGATTTCAAATCCCTGGCAGTCGTAGATAAATTGAGGAAAACCTGGACTTATAAGGATTACGAGATAGATTTGGATTTTGTAAAGAACTTAGGGGATTTTGTAGAGATAGAATACATAGGCAAAGATCAGAACGCAGACCCAAAGAAAATAACAGATGAGATGATAGCTTTCCTCAAAAACCTGGGATGCGGGAAGATAGAGATAAACTACGTAGGCTATCCCTACCAGCTGTTATTCCCAAACGAAACTAAGTTTGAAGAAAAATAATTGAATTGACAAATCCGATAATCTGAATAAGACTAAGGGAAAGCACTCCGTTTTCTTAAAATGGAAACGTCTATTAAAAGGAGGTCTTTATACTCAATTAAAAACAAAGAGGTTTCAGGATCTGGAGATGTCTAATTAACTGAGAGGGTGCCGATGTTTTTAGGCTTTTCTGGATTCGGAGGAGGAAGAGTCCTGGCATGGTCAGATTGCCGATGACGCCCATTGTTTGATACAGGCAATAAAACAACCCGGCTCTTCCTTCTTTCTCGTTCTTTTTAATTTTTTCCGGGGAGAGTCTTTGAGAGAGATTCATGTTTATTAGCATTTATGAGGGCCGTCGTGTACCCATTCTTGCGGACATGAGATTAAATCTATTTTGTGGTTATCTGCAACTCCCAAGTTGATGTATGCGCTCCGAACCAAGGGACGCTCTTCAGGGAAGGGGATGACCGAGACTCTCCCCATTCTTATTCTATTTTCAGGGTGATTATTTCACCCTTTTTTCTTTGACATTGATTTTTTTAGGAAAAATGTTATATTATAAGATTCGCAAAGCTATTTTAAAAAAGTTTAAGAAGGAGGGAAGATGGACATAAAAGAAGAGAAAAACTTCTGGTTACCGCCAGCTCCGCCAAGCTTCGGCCATCATCCCGGATTCTTGAATGATTTCGGAGATAGATGGCAAAAGGCATTAGAGAGCTCTCAATTGAGCGCTGCAGAAGGAAAGCAAGTCGGGCTCAGTGAGCTTTATAATCCCTTACATCCGGAAGTCTATGTGATTCCGCGGGACAAGCACATCAACGTGGTTGATTCCTTCGGAGATTCCATCGGCTTTGAGAGGATAACCTTTCCTTTCAGTTCGACGGACTTTTATGTAGATATCGACGAGAAAGGGATTTACAACGACTTGTGTTGCAATGCCGCCTTCCATAGGTTGGGTCAGATTTCACAATTGGGATATCTGGTTCCGCCCTGGCCGGAAGGATGGGAGAAAAATGTAAGCATTGTTTATACCACTCCTCAGTTCCATCATACGAGGTGGATACATTCCTTACTGGTAGCCATTCTGGCCGACGTAGTTATGGCTAGAAATGGTTTTACTATCTCAAAAAGGGCTCCCGTGATTCTTGCCTTCGGCTGCCATGACTTGGCTACGCCGGTAGGTGGGGATTCGGTAAAGAGGGTGGATCCTGTAAATCTGGACGAAGAAGCAAATTTTACTTGGTCTATAAGACATTACGGCCTCGATAGAAAATGGAAAAGATTAGGCTTTAATGTAAAAGAGGCTCAGAAGGTGGTGATGAATGAAGGGGTACTGGGTAAATTTCTGGATATTGAAGACAAGATTGCCTATACCGCTTTAGACTGTCGTTCTGTAGGAATGCTCCGTCCCGGGAAGATAAGAGATCTGTGTGTCGAGAATCCTTTAATCATGGATATCTGGCAAGACATAAGATTCTCAGAACAGAAAGACAGTTTCATCTTTATCAATCCGGACAGGCTTTTCAACTTCCTACTCCTGCGGGCTTATGAATTTCAGGAATTCCTTTTTAATCCTTATTCTAGAGCCTTGGATCTTTATCTAAAGAATATGGTCCAACCGCTTTATGAAAAAGGATTAATCACCAAAGAAGATCTTCTGACCAACGGGGACATGTGGCTGGAAAATTTCCTAAAAAAGGATAATCCCGAGCTGGCTAAATGTTATATTGAGCCAGAGAACCTGTCCTGCCGGAAATTCAACACGGAGGGCGAACAGAAGAAATTCGCGGCAGAAATGGGGAAAAGGGTGGATCATCTTGAACATCTTTCCGGATTCTCTTCGGGCTTGGACTGGAAGGTTCTAGACTTCGGAGGGACTTGTTTGAGGGAGGCTGTTTCAAAAGAAAAGGTAGAGTTGCTAGAGGAGGTGATAGCTTCTACTAAAGGATACTACGTTTATTATTCCGTTTGACTCTAGGCATTATTGTCTAGAGTCTTTTTATTATTCAGATGTTTTGTGCCTTAATATTGTGCGACATATATTGAAAGACAGAAACCACTAGGGGAGCTAGTGGTTTTTAAATTAATTCTTCATGCTTTTTCCGCTGTGGAATTGTCTGTGCACGTCCCTCAGCCTCTTATTGGTCACGTGAGTGTATACCTGGGTCGTAACGATATTTCTGTGGCCAAGGAATTCCTGGATGGTTCTTAGATCCACTCCTTGGTTTAATAAATCAGTAGCGTAGGAGTGTCTTAATGTATGCGGCGTGGTAGAAATCGGCACTCCGGACAAGACGCAATATTTCTTAACCAGTCTTTCTATGGATCTTGGGGTCAGCCTGTTGTCTGCATCGTTCCTGGACTTATAGTGGATGAACAAGGCCTTGTCCTTGTCATTCCTGTCGGCCAGATACTTTCTGACCCACTCTAGAGCCCTTTCTGAAAAGTAAACCGTCCTTGGGTGCGCGCCTTTTCCTATGATTCCGATTTCCAGATCCTTCTTGTCTTTTATGTTGGCGAACTGTTCGCGGTTCAGGGCCGTGAGTTCGGCGATCCTTAAGCCCGTGGAAAACAGACTCTCTAAAATAGCTCGATCACGCAGCCCTTCCCGTATTTCTACGTTCGGAGCCAGCAAAAGCTTCTCAACCTGGTCTAATGAGAGGAACTTTACAGTTTTCTCGTTTTTAGCGTCCTTCGGCAGCTTAATCTTGTCTGCAGGCAATGAAACTATGTCTTTGGCCGTAAAATAGCTTAAAAGGGCTCTTAGAGCGATAAGATAGTAGTTCTGGGTCACCTTTTTAAGGGTATGGCCTTGGGGGTCCTGAAAACGGCTTAAATACAGTCTGTAAGCCCAAACTGTGTCCGCGTCCAGCTCGTGGGGTAGGAGATTGGCCCTATTGGATCCCTGGAGCCACAAGACGAACTTGTGCAGGTACCTTTGGTAGTTTTCCTGGCTTTTATTAGCCAAACCTTTTTCGACCTCGCAATAATCCAGAAAATCTGGAATATGCTTTATGACGGGAGTATTTGATTTTTTCATATATTTATTGTATTACGATTTATTAAGGAGGGTTTTATGAAAGCTATTGCTTTTAAGACTTGGAAAGCTCTTTCTATGGACTATTGGCCTGTGCTAGAGATGATCCTGATTGTTGTTCTGATGATAGTCGCTCTTAACGGTCATCAGGTGAGAGAAGGTGGCTGGGTGATCTTGGCAATCTTCTTGTTCGCTTATCTTGACTACTGTTTCATCGGACTCAGGCAGGATTATCCGGGCTGGGAAGTACCTACTAAAGGCGTGCACCACTGGCTTACAATTCCCGCTGCGGTCGTAATATTCTTTTGGGCCATATGCTCCTTGACTGAATGGAGCTTCCTCGAGCGGCTCAAAATGGATTTTACTTCCAACGTAGTCCTGCTGGTCTATATACCGGTCAGAGGTCTAAGAGGGCTCTACAGACACTGGCAGAACTCCAAAGTTCATTAGTCACAGGCAGGGGACGGAAAGATAGAAATATTTTCTCCGTCCTTTTATTTTGCAAAAATATTTTTAAAATAATTAAAATAATTATTAAAACGTGTAATGTATCGACTTGGCTGTATAAAGAGGTTCTAGAGGCCTTTTAGAGGGCCCCGAATAACCCTCATATTATGTGTCGCTTAACCTACATTGTGCGACACATACTACATCTATAATAACAGGCCCAAAAGGCGTGTCAATACTACTCCCCGGGCCGATATACCCCTCAGAAAATAAAACGAGCGTAAACTATAGAAACAATTGTAGTTTACGCTTTGTTTTTTTGCTCTCGAGTAAGCATTACGAATAGAGGTTTTAAATGAGCTATAAAATAAGAAAGAGCTTTCAAGTTACGGATCAGTGAAGTGTGTGTGGTGTTTAGAGAGTTTTAGTTGATGTGTCGTTGGGTTAATTAATTGTAGAATTGTTTTTCTGATGATATATATCCAACGACAGAAAAACGGATTCTCAATAGTGCTTTCTTGCACACAATTCCACTCGCCTTCTCTCATGCGACTGGATCTCTTTTAAGAACTTTCCGTTAACTAAGTCTCTCTATATTTATTATAAAATGCCCAGGGCTAGTGTCAAGCAGGAAAACTGTGGATTCCCTCCCCTGCCTCCCTGAGTCGTGTTTCAAATGTCGCACAATAAAAAACCTCTGCAGATATAGAATCCTGCAAAGGCTAATGGCTGATTGCCTTAGTGATATACATTATTCCGATTCCAGCCAAGAAGAATACGAAGGAAATGAGAGATTTTCTGATCCCGGTCTCTTTCCTTATCTCGGGGATCAAATCTGAAGTCGATATATACAGGAATCCTCCGGCTGCGAAGGGCAGGAGCTTTGGAATTAAGTCATCCAAAGAGAAAGAAATAAAGTATCCGATAGTCCCCCCGACAACGACAGACAAGGCTACGAAGTAGTTCAGTAGCAGAGCTTTAACTTTTTTATACCCCGCATGGATTAATACGCCAAAATCCCCTATTTCCTGGGGTATCTCATGAAAAGCTATAGCTAGCGTGGTTACTATCCCCAAATTAATATCCGTCAGGAAAGTTCCGGCGATAATGAGTCCGTCTATAAAATTATGTATGCTGTCCCCTATCAGATTAAGAGGCCCGAAAGAATGGATTCCGCAATCCCCTTTATGGCAGTGTCTCCAATGGAAAACTTTTTCAACTACAAAAAACACTACGAAGGAAAACAAAACTATCCCGAGCACTTCTTCCGCGGGCTGCTCTTCCAGGGCTTCGGGGACCAGGTGCAAGAAAGCGCCTCCCATTAGAGTCCCCGCAGATAGAGAGACCAGGAATATTATTATTTTTTCTATGTGTTCCTTCCTGGCGGCCAAAGAAAAAATGCCTATTAAAGCACCTAGACTTATGAATAAAGTGGCCGCTATTATGTAAAACAGTGGGTTCATTGCTGGAATATTTCTTTCAGTTTATCCCATAATGATTTTCCGACTACAGGCAGCTCTTCTTTGGCTTCTTCAGTCTCTTTCTCAAATTCCTCCTCTAAATGGGGAGTTCTTTCTTCTATTTCAGGAGTCACCTTCTCATTAAACCATGCCATGAATTTAGACCAGATATGCGACTTGAACCATTCGAACATCTTGTTCCATACCGGCAGGACGTCTTCTTCCCACATTTTTTTAATCAATTCCGGCACTTGCTCCTCCCCTGCTTCCAGCCCTTTTTCCAGCAGTTCTTTCGCTTCGTCCGCATCACTAGGAAGATTCTGAGCGAAAGAAAAAGAAGGGACTAATACGCTTAAGAATAATAATGAAGCTAATATCTTTTTCATAATAGTTTTTTAGCGGATTTAATTCTATTTAGACTCTTTTCTCTCCCTAAAATGGATAATATATCAAATGGGCCCGCTGAAGCTTCTCTTCCCGAGAGGGCGACCCTCAAGGGCCACAGCAACTCTCCCCTGCTGGAATATTCCTCGGACATCTTCAGCAATGTCTTTTCCAGATTTTCTTTGGTCCAATTAGCATCTTTTATTTCAGACAGGACGGACTCAGACCTCTCCAGGGAATTCTTCACGTCTTCGTCCGCCATTTGCTTCCATTTTAATTTGTCTTTTTCCAAAGAGATGTCTTTCTTAAAAAAGAAATCAGTCAGATTGGCTATTTCTGAGAGGTGCTTGAGCCTTTCCTGATACAGGGAAACTATGGCCGTCAGTTCTTCAAGATCCACATCCTCCCCGGTGTCTTTTACGGCATACGTATCTTTCTTTTTCTCAATCAAACCTGCTTTTTCCAAGAATGGAATGCAGAATTCCGTAAGCTTCTCGGGCTTTTTGCTTCTTATATAAAATCCGTTGAGGTAATTGAGCTTTTCAATATTAAAGATTGCTCCTCCTTTTTGGACTCTCTTAATGTCGAATTCCTTGACCAAAGAATCCATTGAAAAGATTTCTCTTTCGTCTCCGGGATTCCAGCCCAAAAATACCATGAAGTTTATCAGGGCTTCGGGGAGATATCCGTCATCCCTGTATGATTCTATTGATACTGTCCCGTGCCTCTTGCTCAACTTGGTCTTGTCCGGAGCCATGACCAGTGGCAAATGGGCGTAAACGGGATGGTTAAGCCCCATGGCCTCCTGAAGCAGTATTTGCTTGGGAGTGTTTGATAGGTGGTCTTCCCCCCTGACAACATGGCTTATTTTCATCAAATGATCGTCTATCACTACTGCAAAATTATATAGAGGAGAATCCAGGCCCTTAGCTATGACTGTGTCTCCTATCATTTTAGAGTCAAATTCAAGCCTTCCCCTTATTAAATCGTTGAAAACAACCTTTTTTACGGGAGCCTTGAATCTTATTACGCAGTCTTTTCCCTCTGCAAGGTTCTTTTTCACCTCTTCCTCGCTCATATCGGCACACTTTCCGGAGTATATCGGAGCTTCTCCGATAGACATACGATACTGCCTTTGGGCCTCTAGTTCTTCTTCCGAACAGAAGCAATAATAAGCTTTCTTCTCTTTTAAGAGCTTTTCCAGGTATTCTCTGTATATCTTGAGCCTTTCCGTCTGCCTGTAAGGCCCGTACTCCCCTCCTATGTCCGGCCCTTCCGACCATTCCAATCCGAGCCATTTCAGTCCTTCCATGATTCCTTTTTCAAATTCCTTGGTAGACCTCTCCTTGTCTGTATCCTCTATCCTCAAAATAAAGCTTCCATTGTTCTGCTTTGCCAAAAGATAATTGAACAGGCCCACTCTCGCAGTCCCAAAGTGCAAATAGCCCGTAGGAGAAGGGGCCAATCTTACTCTGATCTTATCAAGTTTTATTTTTTCGCTAGGCATATTATTGTAAGTATTCTATCAAGTAGTTTGCAATTATCTTGGCTGCATTGGGCCTGGCGAAGTCCAGGGCTGCTTGCGACATACTCTCAAGCTCTTTGGGATCTTCAAACAGGGACTTTAATTTAGCCAAGAAGAAATTTGCAGTAAAGTTGCTCTCTTCTATCACCTTACTCGCCCCCTTTTCAGCATAGGAGTAAGCATTCATTACCTGGTGGTCTTGGGCGGATTCCGGCAAGGGAATCAGAATGGAAGGTTTTCCTACGGCCGCTATTTCGAAGATTGTTCCGGATCCCGACCTGCCGATTACAAGGTTTGAAACGGCATAGGCCTCTTTCAGTTCAGGCTCCTTTAAGAAAGGGAAAGGATGGTAGAAAGGGTATGCCTCCCTGCTTATAGTGGCAAAGGCTTCTGCTTTTACCTGGCTGAAATTGCCGTATCCGCACTGGTGTATTATTTCAAAGTCTTCCAGCAAAGAAGGAAGCGATTCTAATATCCTGTCGTTTATCCTCTGCGCTCCCTGGGATCCTCCCAAAACCAAGATAACAGGCTTTTCCGATCTGATTTTGAATGTCTCTTTCGCCTTTTCCTTGTTTCCGTTCAGCAATTCCGTTCTTATTGGGTTTCCAGTCAGGGTAATCTTATTTAACGGGAAGAAACTAGTGTTCGGAAAGGAAACGAATATTTCTTTTGCGGATTTGCTTAGAAACATGTTCGATTTTCCGGGGACCACGTCGGCTTCGTGCAGGAAGACGGGAATAAAAAGAATTCTGGCGGCGATCACTGCCGGAATGGAACCATATCCCCCCTTGCTAAAGACCAGATCCGGAGACATGAAGAACATTATAAAGAAAGATTGTATTATTCCGATTGGGATTTTAAAACAGACATCCAGGAAGTTTTTAAAGAAGTTCTTCAGTTTATCATACCTCCTTATTTTTCCGCACAGTACGCTTTTTATTCTAATCCCCTCTTGGGAAAGCAGGATGTTTGTAAAATCATCCTTCGGCCCGATAAAGAAAAACTCCATTTCTCCTCCGACATGGATCTTTCTGAATTCCCTGACTATGGCTATTATGGGCGTAATGTGTCCGCCAGAGCCTCCTCCGGTAAATAATATCTTCATTAGTTTCTCCTTGAAATGTTTAATAAGATTCCCGAAGCCACCATGGTTATCATT